>DATFDC010000041.1:0-8449 GCA_035252415.1 Solirubrobacteraceae bacterium | reverse complement strand
GTTGGCGATCGCGTTGATCGCGTTGCCGAGTCCGGCGGCGGTGTGCAGGTTGACGAACGAGGGCGCGCCGCGGGCCAGGGCATAGCCCGAGGCCATCCCGACCACCGATCCCTCGTGCAGCCCGAGTACGAACTGAAAATCCGCCGGCAGATCGGTGAGGAACGAGATCTCGGTGGATCCCGGGTTGCCGAAGATCGTAGTCAGGCCATGCCGGCGCATCACGTCGAGCGCGGCATCGCGGACGGTGGGGCCGACCGCCATCTGTCCCCTCCCGTTGCCCTGCCCCGTGGCGGGCTCCACGCCAGTCGTCTGGCTCATCGGGCCTGATCCTACCGGGGCGGCCATCCGCGGAGAGATACGACGTCGACGGTCTCCGCTAGTGTTCGCATACCGAACGAAAGCGCGCATGACCGAGAAGCCGCCACAGAACTCGGATTTCGTGCAGTCCCTGGAGCGGGGGCTGGCGGTCATCCGCGCATTTGACGCGGAGAACCGCGAGCTGGCCCTCAGCGAGGTGGCCCGCTCGACCGGTCTGACCCGGGCGGCGGCGCGCCGCTTCCTGCTCACGCTGGTCAAGCTCGGCTACGTCAACTTCTCGCAGGGTCGCTTCTCGCTGCGCCCGCGCGTGCTCGAGCTCGGCTACGCCTACCTGTCGAGCCTCAGCCTGCCCGAGGTGGCCCTGCCGCACATGGAGAGCCTGGTCGCCCAGGTCAACGAATCGTGCTCGATCTCGGTGCTCGACGACACCGACGTCGTGTACGTGGCCCGGGTGCCCACGCGGCGGATCATGAGCATCACGCTCGCCGTGGGAACCCGCCTGCCCGCGTTCGTCACCTCGATGGGCCGGGTGCTGCTCGCCGGCCTGCCCGACGAGGACCTTAAGGAGCGCCTGTCCCGGATCGAGATCGTGCCGTTGACCCCGCGCACGGTGAAGGACAAGGAGGCGCTCCGGACGATCCTCGCCTCGGTGCGGCGGCAGGGCTACGCGGCGACCGACCAGGAGCTCGAGGAGGGCCTGCGCTCGCTGGCCGTGCCGTTGCGCGGCCCCTCGGGGACGGTGACCGCGGCGCTCAACCTCTCCGTACACGCCAGCCGTGCCACGATGGCCGTGCTCCGGCGCGACTTCCTGCCGTTGGCGCTACGTACCGCGGTGGCGATCGAAGAGGACCTGCGCGGGACGGGCGACCGGCGAGGTGGCTCGTTCGCACTGCCCCAGCCGTGAGCGGCCGCCATGCGCCGCCGCCGGCCGCCCCGACCTCGCGGCGGCCAGGCCGTCGCTGAGAACCGCCTCGGGAAGAACGTCGACGGCCGCGCGGACCACGCTCTCGTTGACCCCCACGGCGATGAGGGTCACGGCCGCGGGCGTGAGCTGAGGAGGCCGCGCGGGCGAGTGCGCGTCGGAGGCGAGCAGGAACGGCATCCCGGACCGGGCCAGCGCGAGCCCGCGACGTCTCGCCTCACCGCCGTGACAGCCGGTGAGCGACGAGGCGTTCAGCTGGAGGACCGCTCCGCGCGCCACTTGCTCGCGGATCACCGAGTTCGGCGTGATCAGCGAGCGCTCCGGATGGCCGATCAATACCCCGAAACCCCGGTCCCTCAGCTCCTCGGCGGCCGAGCCCAGGTCTCGGCTGCCGCTGAACAGCGGTGCCTCGAGCAATAGCCAGCGCTCACCGGCAGGACCGTGGGCGAGGAGCTCCAGTTGCTCTTGCTCGAGCGAGGCCACGTCGCCGGGAGCCAGCTCCCCGCCGGCCTGGAGCTCGAGGTCTACCGCCGCGCGTCGTAGCGCGGCCTGAAGACGCTCGGTCATCCGGCTCAGCGACTCGACGTCGGCCAGGCGGACGTGCGGCGTGACCACCACGCGGCCGGTGCCGTCCTCGACGGCCAGGCGGGCCAGTTCGACCGCCTCGGCCTCGTCTTTCGGACCATCGTCGACTCCCGGCAACAGATGGAAGTGCAATTCGGTCCGCACGATGACCCCCTACCCTGCCACAGGTTGGTTTCCCACGTAGATGCGGCCTAATAAGAGTTCGTGGAGGTTTGCGGAGCGGCGCGTGGGACAGAATGATCCCAAGGCCGCGGCGATGGGGCTCGATGAGAGCATCGCAACGGCAGTGTCCAGCACAAGCCTGGGACGGACCGGGTCGCGAGCAAGCGGCCCTCGGACGGACCTCGCGTGGAAGTCCACGACAACGGAGGGCCTATGTCCGTCACTACGCTTCCCGCACACGATCTCGCGCGCCTGCCAGACGACGAGCTGCTCGAGATCTACCACCTCGACCGCGACCCGGCCGCCCGGGAGCTGTTGGTCAAGCGCTTTCTCCCGTTTGCGCGCAAGCTCGCCCTGCGCTACGTGCACAGCCGCGAGCCGCTGGACGATCTCGTCCAGGTCGCCGCGGTCGGCCTGCTGAACGCGATCGAGCGATTCGAGCCGGGCCGCGGCAAGAAGTTCACGAGCTTCGCAGCTCCGACGATCGTCGGCGAACTCAAGCGCCACTTCCGCGACAAGGGCTGGACGGTCCACGTCCCGCGCGATCTCCAGGAGCGGGCCCTCGCGGTCAGCCGGCATACCGAGCGCCTGTCCGCCGTACTGGGCCGATCCCCCACTCTCGAAGAGCTCTCCACGGCGCTCGAGTGCACGATGGAGCAGGTGATGGAGGCGATCGATGCAGCCCACAACTATCACCCGGCCTCGCTCGACGCGCCCGTCGCGCATGACGGCGAGGATCGTTGTGCGCTGGCCGAGACGCTGGGGCAGGACGACTCGGGCTTTGAGCTGGCCGAGCACCGCCAGGCCCTCGCGGATAGCTGGTCCACGCTGAGCGAGGTCGAGCGCAAGGTGCTCAGCCTGCGCCTCGTCGACGAGCTCACGCAGCGGGAGATCAGCCAGCGGATAGGCTGCTCGCAGATGCACGTCTCACGCCTGCTGCGCCGGTCGATGATCCGACTCGACGCCGCCGCATTGGGCAGCTGAGCGCTGGTAGCGTCGAAATACCGTCAGCAGGCCGCCCCATTGGGCGCGTGGTGCTCGGGAGCTTTGGGTACTTCTCTTATTGCAGGAGCGCTATGAGTGGAGAGATCGACGCACCGTGGGTCCGGCTCGAGCTGACCAGCCGGCCGGAGGCGGCCAGGCTCGTTCGCAGCATGTCGACGGCGGCCGGAGAAACGCTCGGGTTCGATCCCGAGCTGCTGACCGATGTCAACACGGGGGTGACCGAGGCGTGCAACAACGTGATCCTGCACGCCTACGGGGATCGACCGGGACCGATGTCGGTGGAGCTCCGCTCGCATCCGGACGCGGTGGTGGTCAGGGTGTGCGACCAGGGAGAGGGAATCCGCCAGACCATGCCCGACGGTGACGGGTTGAAGGTCGGCCTCGCGCTGATGAGCGCGGTGGCCGACCGGGCCGAGTTCATCAACATCCCGGACGGGGGGACCGAGGTGCGTCTGTCGTTCCGGCCGCCGGCCGGCCGCTCGGCAAAGTCGTGGCCGGCGGAGGATCAGAGCAGCGAGGGCTCGAGCGCGTGGCAGGCCGAGCTGCACTCCGGGTTGACCGGCGACGTGGTCCTGACGGTGTCCCCGGTCGCCATGCTGGCGCCGGTGCTCGGACGGATCGGCCGGGCGCTCGCCCCGAGCGCCGGCTTCTCGCTCCAGCGCTGCTATGACGTCTTCCTGCTGAGCGACGCGCTCGGGGCACATGCCGAACGGGCGGCCGACAGCACGTCGATCAGCGTGGCCCTGGGCGCCCGCGATCGGCGACTGGAGTTCGCGCTCGCACCACTGCGCCCCGGCACCGGGGCCCGCCTCGAGCAGGCGGGCTCGCCGGCGCCCAACGACGTTCTCGCCAGGCTCGGCGAAGAGGTCGCGATCGTGCGGCGCGACGGCCACGAGACCCTGCGGGTCTCAATGCACGATCCGCTCAGGGCGTGACCGTGGGCTCGGGGGGCGCCCAGCCCTCGAGCAGTTGGTCGGGCGAGTCGACGATCGTCAGCGTCTCGGCCAGCCCGGTCAACTCGAACAGGCGGTGGACCTGGTCGGGTCCCCGGATCAGCGCAAACCGGCGGCCGACCTCGTGCGCGCCCTGCTGGATCCGCAGCACCGTGTGCAGCCCGGTCGAGTCCATGAAGTCCAGTTGCCGCAGGTCGACGACGATCAGTTCCGCGTCTGACTGAGCTTGATCCGCCATCGCGCGCTCGAGAGCCGGGCTGGAGACCAGATCGAGCTCACCGCTCAGCGCGAGTGTGATCGCGCGCTCGGTGGTGTGCGTGCGAACCGCGAAATTGCTCTGCATCCTCTGTCCGTCCTTTGCCAACCCTGTGGGCGAGCCTGGTGAGTCATGGCGGTGTAATGGCCCCGGCCACGACCCGCGGACACGGATCGCCGTCGTTTCCAGCTACAAGACATCCCATCTGCCCCACGGAGCAGTGAGCGAGAACAAAGCTATCAGTACCGGACAAGGCCTCTTGCCCCGAGCGGTCGGTTTGGCGCGCGGCTACGCCCGGATTTTCCCGCCCGGGCTCGGGTAGGAGCGGGTTATGACGCCTAACGATTTGCAAACCCAACTGATCAAGTACCTGACCGACGCCCACTCGATCGAGCGCCAGGCCCTCATCCAGATGAAGATGGCGCCCAGCATCGCCGGCGACCCCGAGATGGCGGCCGCCTTCAGGCAGCACCGCACCGAGACCGAAGAGCACGGTCGCCTCGTCGACGAGCGCCTGAGCGCGCTCGGCGGATCGCCGTCCAAGCTGAAGGACATCGCCGGAGCGGTCACCGGCGTGGGCTTCGGCCTGTTCGCCAAGTTCCAGCCCGACACGCCGGGCAAGCTGGCCGTCCATGCGTTCTCCTACGAGCACATGGAACTGGCGGCCTACGACATGCTGGCCCGGGTCGCGGACCGCGCCGCCGACGCCGAGACCGCACAGATGGCGCGCCGGATCGGCGAGCAGGAGGGCGCAATGGCCGAGCGCGTGGCCGGGCTGTTCGACCGCGCGGTCGACGCCTCGCTACGCGAACTGTCGCCCGACGATATGAGAGAACAGGTCCGCAAGTACCTCGAGGATGCGCACGCGATCGAGGCACAGGCCATCCAGCTGCTGTCCAAGGGACCCGATCTGGCCGGGACGAGCGCGCTCGCGAGCGCCTACGAGGAGCACCTGGCCCAGAGCAAGGAGCACCAGCAGCTGGTCAACAACCGCCTGAAGACCTACGGCGCGCGGCCTTCGCGCATCAAGGACGCCGCACTCCGCCTCGGCGCGCTCAATTGGGGAATGTTCTTCGGCGCCCAGCCGGACACCCCGGCCAAGCTGGCCGCGTTCTCCTACGCGTTCGAGCACCTGGAGATCGCCGCCTACGAGCTGCTTCACCGCGTGGCCGGCCGCGCCGGCGACGACCAGACCCAGGCCATGGCCGACACCATCCTGGGCGACGAGCGCGCCGCCGCGGACAAGATCCACGGCGCGTTCGAGGCAGCGCTCGACGCGACCCTTCAGGCTCAGGGAGTGGCCACACGATGAAGGCGGTCACGTTCCACGGCAAGCGCGATGTACGCGTCGATCAGGTGCCCGATCCGGCGATCGAGCATCCGACCGACGCGATCGTGAAGGTCACCTCGAGCGGGATCTGCGGATCGGACCTGCACCTGTACGAGGTGCTCGGCCCGTTCATCGACGAGGGAGACATCCTCGGCCATGAGCCGATGGGGATCGTCGAGGAGGTCGGCTCGGAGGTCACCCACATCGCCAAGGGCGATCGCGTGGTGATCCCGTTCAACATCTCCTGCGGGCACTGCTGGATGTGCGATCAGAAGCTCTACTCGCAGTGCGAGACCACCCAGGTTCGCGAGCAGGGCAAGGGCGCGTCGCTGTTCGGCTACACCAAGCTCTACGGCCAGGTGCCGGGCGGCCAGGCGGAGTACCTGCGCGTGCCCCAGGCGCACTTCGGCCCGATCAAGGTGCCCGAGGGCCCGCCCGACGAGCGCTTCGTCTACATGTCCGACGTGCTGCCGACCGCATGGCAGGCGGTCGAGTACGCCGCGGTGCCGGACGGCGGCACTCTGGCGGTGTTCGGCCTGGGGCCGATCGGGCAGATGTCATGCCGCATCGCAAAGCACCGGGGCGCATCCGAGGTGTTCGGGATCGACCTCGTTCCCGAGCGGCTCGAGATGGCCCGCCGCCACGGGATCCAGGGGATCAACCTGCGCGAGCACGACGACATCGCCGAGGCGCTGCGCGCGCTGACCGACGGGCGCGGGCCGGATTCGGTGATCGACGCGGTCGGGATGGAGGCGCACGGCGCCCCGTTCGGGAAGCTGGCCCAGACGATGGCCGGGATGCTGCCCGACGCGCTGGCCGAGAAGATGATCGAAAAGGCCGGGATCGACCGGCTGAGCGTCCTGCACGCGACGATCGACACGGTCCGCCGCGGCGGCACGATCTCGCTGAGCGGCGTCTACGGCGGGATGGTCGACCCGATGCCGATGATGGACCTGTTCGACAAGCAGATCCAGCTCCGCATGGGACAGGCCAACGTCAAGAGCTGGATCGACGACATCATGCCGCTGGTCCAGGACGAGTCGGACCCGCTCGGGGTCGAGGACCTGGCCACGCACAAGATGCCGCTCGACCAGGCTCCGCACGCCTACGAGATCTTCCAGAAGAAACAGGACGGGGCGATAAAGATCCTGCTGCAGCCCTAGGGTCGCGCGCCCAGACCCGTGAGGAACTCCCGGATTCGGCCCGGGCCGCTCGTGGCCTGGGCCAGCGGGGGCGTGGCGTAGTCGGCGCCCTGCCGCATCGCGTCGATCAACTCCGAGAGCGCCTCGGTGCCGGTTCGCGTGGGCTCCCAGTCGAGCTCGCGCCGGGCCCGCGCGCTGTCGAGCAGGGGCACGGCGAGGGCCATGTCGACCCAGCCCGGTTCGCTCGGCTGCAGGCGCGCGGCGAACGTCGCCGCGGCCGCACCCCGCAGCACGGCCCGGGGCAGCTTGACCCGGCGCGCCCGGAGGACCTCGGCCAGTTCCGGGGGGCCGATCGGGGGGTCGGCGGCCAGGTTGAACGCTCCGCGCGCATCGCAGAGGAGGGCACAGCGGTAGGCCTCGCCCACGTCCCGGGAGTGGACGGCCTGGAAGCGCAGCCGGTCGACGTCGGGAACGAACGGAATCAGGCCCGGGCGGAGCACCGATCGCGGGAGCAGCGGCCCGGCGAACAGCCGGCGGATCTCAGTCGCCGCGTCGGCCTTGAAGATCAGCCCGGGCCGCATGCGCACGATGCGCATCGCGGGCTGCTCGCGCTCGAGGCGGTCGAGTTGGCGCTCGACCGCGACCTTGTGGCGAGAGTAGAACGAGCTGCGGATCCCCTCGGTGGGCCACGACTCGTCGACCAGCCGGTCCTTGGGACCCGGCGAGTAGGCCCCGACCGATGAGGCGTACACGAGCGCCGGCACGTCCGCCTCGACCGCGGCGCGGAACACCCGCTCGCTGCCGGTCACGTTGACGCGGTGGGTGATGGACTCGGTGCGGCCGGGCTGGATCAGCCAGGCCAGGTGAACCACGGCGTCGGCGCCCCGGAAGATCGGGACCAGGTCGGACGAGGCGATGTCCGCCGATGTGAACGTCGTGCGCGCGAACGTGCGGCCCGGCGCGCGCCGCGCCACCGCGACGATCTCGTCCACCCTGGTCACGGGCTCGAGCGATTCCAGCAGGCTGGTCCCGACGTTTCCGGTGGCGCCGACCACGACGACTCGCATGCGTCCCCCCGTACCCCGCTTGGCGCGCCATGCACCGGGTAATCAGATCTGGCGGTGCACGACGTCGTGATCCTGGCCATCAAGGGGCTCGCCGGCGGAGTGCTGGTGGTCGCCTTTGCGCTGCTCTCACAGGGCCTCGAGCCCAAGCGGTTCGCGGGCCTGTTCAGCGCCGCACCGGCGGTCGCGCTGGCCGGATTGACCGTGACGCTGCTCGACAAGGGCCCGCACGACGCGCACCAGAGCGCGGCCGGGATGATCGCCGGCGGCGTGGGCATGGCCGTGTACGCGGCGGCGGTCATTCCGCTGCTGCGGCGGGTGCGCCCCGCGCGGGCGTCGATCGGCGCGATCGGCGTGTGGACCCTGGCCGCCGCGATCGTGGCCGTCCCGCTCCTGGCCGCATGAGCGCCGGGTCCGGCGAGCCGACGGTCCGCGACCGGGTCGAGCAGCGGCCCGAGTTCTCGCTCGACAAGGTCAGGGAGACGACGGCCCGCGGGCTGATCATCCGCTTCGCGGCCGGGGCCGCGACCTCGATCGCCTCCGGTCTGGTCACGCTCGGCTTTGGCCCGCCGGTCGGCGGCATCCTGCTCGGCTTCCCGGCGATCATGGCGGCGGTGCTGGCCATCTCGACCGTCGTGTGGGCGGCCGCGGCCATGCTCGGCTACGTCGTACTGTGGTGGCGATGAGCAAGCTCGCGATCTACCTGAACGAT
>DATFDC010000040.1:0-3909 GCA_035252415.1 Solirubrobacteraceae bacterium | reverse complement strand
TCCGGCCTCGCGCTTGACAGCCGGGTGCCGGTTGACGCGACGCCGGAGCTGGCCTCGCTCACCTCGTGGCTTGCCCCGGCGAGCGTCGAGGTGCACTACCCGGGCGTGTGGCTCGCGCCTGGAGTGTGGGCGACGCATGGTCATTACCTCGATCGTCACCTGCTGCCCGAATCGGCCTACGGCGTGACCCGGGGCGTGCTCGGACGGCTGCCCCAGCCGGGGGCGACTCCGATCGACTACGAGCGGGCCGGGCGCCTGTCGGTGACTCGGGTGGAAGCGCTGGCGATCAAGACCCTCCCGCGCCCGCTCGCGACGCTGGTCGAGGACTTCGCCGAGCTGGTTCGCGCCTCGACGATGCCGCTGGCCCCGCACCGGCTGCTCCATCCGAGGATGGCGCGGTTCACGGCGGGTGCCCTGGGCACGCAGATGCGCCGGGCGAGCCTGCCGGCGCTCTCGCACGTCGTCGGCCGGCTCGGCGTCGACGCGGATCGGGTGCTGTTCGGGCACGTGCACCGGCTCGGTCCGCTGGCCGGCGATGTCGAGACGCGGTGGCGCGGACCGCGGGGCCGTCCCCAGCTGATCAACACCGGCTCCTGGGTCTACGAGCCGCTGCTCGTCCACAACGCGACCGCGCCCCATCCGTACTGGCCCGGCGGCGCGGTGATCTTGGAGGACGGACGGCCGCCGCGCGCCGTCGGGCTGCTCGACGGGGTCCCGGCGAGCGCAATGCACTAAGTGCGCTAAGACGCGAGCGCGGCGCGTTCGGCCTCGGACAGCTCGCGCTTGGTCCGCGCCACCAGATCCCAGGCGACCAAAATCGACTTTCCCGATGCGGCGAGGCGACCATCGGGCAGCCTTAGCTCGTGATCGAGTTCGATGCTCGAGGTTCCCACCCGGGCGACCCGTACGACGATGTCCACCGCTTCGTGGTCCTTGCGGACCTCGGCGTGATAATCGAGGTCCACGTGGGCCACGACGTAGCCGCCCTCCACGCGCTCCCCGCCGACGCGACCCATGAGGTCCGCGATCAACGCGATCCGTCCTTCCTCGAGCAGCTCGTGGTAGACGGACTGGTTGAGGTGGCCGAGCATGTCCATGTCCCGCCACCGCAGCTGCACGCGCACGGTGTGCTCGAGTCCGCCGGCCACGGGCGGCAGTCTAGGTCTGGGCGGGTTCTTAAGAAGATCTCACCAACAAGGCCTACCTTGCTCTCGGCGAAATGAGCGCACCTCGGCATCTGTGGACCGGCGATTGGGAAGACGAGTCCTCCGCCCACGCGGACGGCCTGGCCGCCCGTCGCGGGCGACCCGAAGCGCCGACAGAGCCCGAACCGGTCGCTCCCCCGCCACGTGAGAGCCTGATTCGCCGGGCGATTCGACGGCTGCGCGGTGTGCGCGCTCCCAGCCGCCGCCGCGTGCGCCTGGCCTTGGTGGCCACGTTCATCACGCTGCTCGGCGCGACGGCGGCTTACGCGGTGATCTCTGACTCGTCGAGCTCGACCAAGCCCCCGCCGGCGGTCGTCGGCAACTCAGGCGAGGCGTGGCTGGGGGTCGAGCTGGCCAACGCACCGGTCCGCGGCGCGCTCGTCTCCTCGGTGGTCCACGGGAGCCCGGCCGCGAAGGCGGGCATCCGGCCCGGCGATCTGATCACCCAGCTCGACACCGAGCCGATCGTCGCCCCGGCCGTGTTCGTCTCGGCGCTCTCCGGTCTGCAGCCCGGTGACAAGGTCGACCTTCAGCTTCAGCGGGGCGCATCGCAGTACTCGACCCAGGTCGTGCTGGCCAGTCGTCCCGCCCGTACCCCATGACTTTCCTACACCCGCTGATGCTGGTCGCCCTGGTGGCGATTCCCCTGCTCGCGTGGTGGTACACCGGGCAGCAGCGCCGACGAGCCAGGGCGGTGTCGGCGTTCGCGGCTCCGGCGCTCGAGCCATCCGTGGCTCCGTCGCGCCCGCGCTGGCGGCGGCACGCTCCGATGCTCGTGTTCGCGCTGGCGCTCGCGGTGCTGATCGTGGCGGCCGCCCGGCCGCAGCGCGTCGTGGCGGTCCCGGTCAACACCGCCTCGATCATCCTGGCCAACGACACCAGCGGCTCGATGGCCGCCAACGACGTCTCGCCCTCGCGGTTGCGCGCGGCACAGCGGGCCGCGACGAGCTTTCTCGCGTCCGTGCCCGACTCGGTGCGGGTGGGCCTGGTCGAGTTCAACTCCAAGGTCACCGTGCTGCAGTCGCCGACCACCGACCATTCGCTGGTCCGGTCCGCCCTCGGCCAGCTGAAGGTGACCGGCGGCACGGCGATCGGCGACGCGATCCGGACCTCGCTGCGCCTGGCCACGAGCGCCAAGCGCCCCGGCGTCAAGCAGCCGCCGGCCGCGATCGTGCTGCTGTCGGACGGGAGCAACGACGTGGGCTCCGATCCGCTCGCCGCGGCTCGGCAGGCGGCCTCGGCTCACATCCCGATCTACACGGTCGTGGTGGGCACGCAGGGCGGAAGGGTCGTCGTGAAGCGGGCGGGCCGCACGGTCACGGTGCCGGTGCCGCCCGATCCACAGCAGCTCGCTGAGATCGCGCGGCTCTCCCATGGCCAGACATTCACCGCGACCAACGCGAAGGGACTGAACACGGTGTACAAGCGGCTCGGCTCCCAGCTTGGACACAAGAAGGTCAAGCACGAGATCACCGCGAGCTTCGCGGGTGGCGGGCTCGTCCTGCTGCTGCTCGGGAGCGTCGGGTCGCTCGCGTGGTTTGGACGACTGATTTAGGTAGAGACGATGGAGGATCAGATGACAGACATAGAAGACGCCGACGAGCTCCGGCGCGAAGCCCGCGCGGCGCTCACCGAAGCGCTCCATGAGATCAAACGGGTGATCGTCGGGCAGGACGCGATGCTCGAGCGGCTGCTGGTCAGCCTGCTGGCCGGCGGACACGTGCTGCTCGAAGGCGTACCCGGGCTGGCCAAGACACTGACGGTCAAGACGCTGGCGTCCGTCCTCGGCGGCTCCTACAGCCGGATCCAGTTCACCCCGGACCTCGTGCCGGCCGATCTCGTGGGCACGCGCGTGTATCGCCCGGACACCGGCGGCTTCGAGACCGAGCTCGGCCCGGTGTTCTGCAACTTCCTGCTCGCCGACGAGATCAACCGCGCGCCGGCCAAGGTGCAGTCGGCGCTGCTCGAGGTGATGCAGGAGCAGCAGGTGACGATCGGCGGGACGACCTACGAGGTTCCGCGTCCGTTCATCGTGATGGCGACCCAGAACCCGATCGAGTCCGAAGGCACCTATCCGCTGCCGGAGGCCCAGGTCGACCGATTCCTGATGAAGATCCTCGTCGACTATCCGGATGCGGGTGAGGAGGCGGCGGTCGTGGGGCGTAGCCTGCGCGAGCCGGCGGACGTGCGCGAGCGGTTGGCGCTCGGCGATCTGCAGCGCTATACGGTGGCGGCGGAGTCGGTGCTGGTGGGGCGCGAGACGATCGGCTACGCGGTCGCGCTCGCGGACGCGACGCGTCATCCCGCGGCTCACGGCCTGAAGGACATGGTTCCGCTGATCGAGTTCGGGGCCAGCCCGCGCGGTCCGATCGGTCTGGTCCAGGCCGCTCGCGTGCTCGCGCTGCTGCGCGGGCGTGGTCACGTCGAGGTCGACGACGTGCGCGATCTCGCCGCGGACGTGCTCCGACACCGGATCGTGCTCTCCTACGACGCGCTCAGCGACGGCGTGACCGCCGATGAGCTGCTTGAGCGCGTCCTGGCCGCCGTGCCCGAGCCCCACCGCGAGGACCTCATGCGCGAGGTGCCGAGAATTGCGAGGGCGCAGTGAGCCAACCCCTGGCACTCGCGCCGCCGGCCGCGCGGCAGGGTCCGGGGCCGCTGGCGCAACCGCTGATCGAAGCGCTCGACTACGCGCTCAGCCGCC
>DATFDC010000039.1:0-2585 GCA_035252415.1 Solirubrobacteraceae bacterium | reverse complement strand
ACGGCGCCCCGACTCCGCGCCTCGGCCGTCGTGCGGGCCGCCTCGCCCACCGGACCGTCGGGCTCCGTGTCCACGTCGGCGGCCGGCGCGCGCGGCACAGCGACCCCGACCATGGTCTGCTCGTTCGATCGGTCGTCGCCGTCGAGCTCCTCGAGGCGGAACAGCACGACCGTGATGTTGTCCCGGCCGCCGGCCTCGTTGGCCTCGTGGATCAGCGCGTCGGCGGCGGCGTCCAGGTTGTCGTGGGCGGTCAGGACTCCGCGCACGGTGTCTTCGGAGATCATCGAGGTGAGCCCGTCTGAGCACAGCAGGACGACGTCCCCGGACCGGGCCGGATAGGTCCACGTGTCAACCTCGACGTCGGGCTCGGGCCCCAGAGCGCGGGTGATGATCGAGCGCTGGGGATGCTCGGCGGCCTGCTCCTCGGTGAGCTTGCCCCGGCGCACGAGCTCGTCGACCAGCGAGTGGTCCTGGGTCAGGCGCTGAAGCGTCCCGTCGCGGAACAGGTAGGCGCGGCTGTCGCCGACGTGCGCGATCGCCACGTGGGCGTCGTCAACGTACGCGGCGGTCAGCGTGGTGCCCATCCCGGCCCGGCCGCGGTCCGCGCGCGAGCGGTCATAGATCTGCCGGTTGGCCTCCCGCACCCGGGCGGCCAGCCGCTCCTCGGGGCTGCCGTCGTCGGGCAGGCCATGTTCGAACGCCTCTATGGCCAGGCGCGAGGCGACCTCGCCGGCCTGCGCTCCGCCCATGCCGTCCGCCACCACGAACACGGGCGCGCGGGCGAACGCGCTGTCCTCGTTGTCCCGGCGCTGACGACCGGTGTCGGTCTTGCAGGTCGCCTCGGCCGCGCGCAGCATCATTGAAAGGCTTCCCGATCAGAGGTCATGGTCATTGCTCGTAGGAGAACTCGGAGTCGCCGATCCGGATCCGGTCGCCGGGATGCAGCGGCTGGGGGCCGGTCAGGGGCTCTTCGTTCAGGTAGGTGCCGTTTGTGGATCCGAGGTCCTCGATCACGACGACGTGGCCCTCCCGCGAGATGCGGGCATGATGCGCGGAAGCGAACGGATCGTCGAGCCTGATCTCGACGTCTCCGCGGCCGAGAGTAGCGCCCTGGCTGGGAATTTCATACGCGCTCCCGGTCTCGTGCCCCGCCGCGCGCTCGACGGTCAGGCGCGGCTCGAACCCGTTCTCATCGCCTTCGACCATGCCGCTCGCCGCGTCGTACATGCCGGTGGCGTCGTAACGCGCCGAGGCATCGGCGCGTACCACGCCGCCGCGGCCACGGCGCAGATCGCGCAGGGCGCTCCAGGCCACCCAGACCAGGAACAGGTACAGGACGATCAGGAAGCCGAACTTGAGACCTACCGAGACGGGGGCGAGCATCGGCGCGGGCTACTCGAGGGTGAACGTCATCATCGAGGCGCCGAGCTCGATCTCGTCGCCGGACCGGAGCACCTCCGAGCCCTCGAGCCGGCGCCCGTTGAGCTGCGAGCCGTTGGTCGAGCCGAGATCGGTGATGACCCAGGAGCCTCCACGAGGGCGGATCTCGGCGTGCTGGCGCGAGACATTCGGATCGTCGAGCACTATGTCGGACGCCCGCCCGCGGCCGATCGTCGCCCCGCCCGGGCTGATCACGACCCGCTTGCCGTCGATCAACAGCAGCGGCGTCTGGGCCCGCGCCCGGCCCCGCTCCTCGAGGGGTTCCGCCACCCGCTCGGCGTTGCTGTACACCATGGTCCGACCGGACTGCGCCTCGACCGGCGCGCTCACCGGCTCGTCCTCGGGCTGGGCCACCCGGGTCTGGATGCCGAACTCGCCGAGCCCGAGGCGGTCGTCGGTCTCGAACTCGATCACCGGCCGCGACAGCAGGGTCAGCCGCTCACGCCGGGCATGCTCGAGTAGATAACCGGCCAGCTCGGCGGTCAGCGCCGCCTCGTAGCCGGCGAACCGCTCGCGGTCGCGTGGGGACAGGAACACCCGGTACTCGTTGGGCGCGTAGGTGCGCGAGACCGAAAACGACTTGTGCTCCTCCATCTCGCGGGCCAGCTTCCGGGCGATCTCGACCGGGCGAACCTCCGACCGGAAGGCACGGCTGAACGTGCCTTCGACGAGGCCGGCGATCTTGTTTTCCAGGTTCTTCAGAACGCTCATGGGTGGGCCGCGACATCCCGTTCGCGACGCGGTTCATGCTACGCGAGTGGCGGGCGATCGTTGCCGGATCTGGCCCTCCCCAGAGCGGCGCTGGATCGCCTGGTGACAAGCGCCACAAGGGCGCCCACCGCGGCCCCGAGCAGTACGGACCGGATGTGTACGGCGCCGGCGGCGTGCTCGGCGGCCAGCGTGGCGAGCGCAAGGCCCGTCGCCCACAGGACCAGGCGCAGGCACTCGAGTGCGGGCCAGCGCCGGCTGCGGGTCCACGGCAGCGTGATCGCGGCCACGGCCCAGATTCCCGCGGTGATCGGCGTGCCGACCGTCGCGAGCGGGGCGAGCACGTGATGGAGGGCGTCGGGCAGGCTCTGGGTGCTCCCGATGCCGGCGCTGGCCAGCGCGGCCCAGACATAGCCGGTGGCGCCCAGGGCGGCCCG
>DATFDC010000038.1:0-11863 GCA_035252415.1 Solirubrobacteraceae bacterium | reverse complement strand
CGCGTGGGTGTTCTCTCGGGTCATGCACCGCCTCGACCGGCCGGTTCATCGCCTGACCCGGGGCCGCTACACGCTGGGCAGCCTGCTGTCGGGCCTTCCGGTGGTGATGCTCACGACGGTCGGCGCGCGCACCGGCCGTCCGCGCACGGTGCCGGTTCTGGGCCTTCCGTTCGGCGGCGGCCTCGGCGTGATCGCGTCGAACTTCGGGCAGCATCGCCAGCCCGCCTGGTACTACAACCTCAGGGCGAATCCGGACGCACAGGTGACCGTCGACGGGGTTCGCCGGCGAGTGCGCGCGGTGGAGGCAGACGCAGACCGGCGGGCCGAGATCTGGGAGGAGGGGCTCCGCGTGTATCCCGGGTTCAGCCAGTACGAGCGGCGCGCCTCGCACCGGCGCATCTCGGTGTTCGTGCTCGAGTCGGTCTGAGGTCAGCCCCCGAGCAGGCTGACCACTTTCTCGGCGGCGGACTTTCCGCCACGGGGAACGTCGAGCTCCCAGCGGCTGCCGTTCGCGAACGTGATGGTCAGCGGGCAGGCCAGCTTGCCGCTCCCGAGTTCGGCATGCGCGACCTCGGTTCGCGCGGCGCGCGCGTGCACTTCCTCGGTGATCTTGAGCTTCATCACGCCCTGCTTGGCCTTGACCAGGGCAATCTCGCTCTCGCTGAGCGCCAGGTAGGCGTCGCGGCCGAAGTCGGGCGTGTCCGCCGGGCCGCCGCCCGGGGAGCGTCCCGCCGCGCTCGTCGCGGCGACCGAGCCGATGGCGCCGGCGAGTTCACGTCCCGCCACCGAGGCGACCAGCCGCTTGGCCGTTCCCTTGTTGTTGACCCATGTCCCTGCGAGCTGGGGAGCGCCCAACGCGCTCGAGGCGTCAGCCATTCCGATCCCTTTCGTGTCCTCGAAACGCCCCCTCCGGAGACCGGGACGAGTCCGCAGACGGGTTCCTTCCACCGCGGCGGCGCTACTCGTCGTCGTCGCTGCCCTTGATGTCCTCGGCCACCCGGTCCTTGAACGGCTTGAGCGTCTCGTAGAGCTCCTCGGGCCCGGTCTTGGCATGAGGATCGGAGTCGCCCACCAACCACGGCGCGGCCTCGACCGCGGTGCGCCACGCGGCCTCCTCGGCGTCGGTGTCCGCCGTGTCGGCGGACTCCTCGGCGGCCGGCTCGACCTTGTCCAGGTAGACGTTCTTGTACTGCCCGCGTTGCTCCTCGTGGTACTCGAGCCGGACTCGACGCCCCTCGAGCTTGCGCGCCGCCTCGCCGATCGCCTCGCGGAACGTCGTGTACTCGTTGTCGTTGGCATCACGCACGACGTAGCGCTGGTTACCGCCGCGGGTCTCGAACGTGCGCACGTCGGCGATCGTCGTGACGGTTTCCATGTAAGTGGCGATACCCGTGCGCTGGCTACCGTAAAGCCGCGACGGGGAGCCGGTCCACCGGAAGCAAGATCACGCCCTCGTCTGGATCGCCCACCACGCAGTGTCCGCCGTCGACGGCAATCAGCCCGGTCAGCGCCGCGAGCGCGGCGTCGATCTGGTCCGGGGTGGTGAGCTGGGGACTGCGCACTCCGGCGCGGCGCAGCGTCTGCCGGCGGAAGGCGTGCTTCGGCGTGGCGCGCTCGCGCAGGCGGCCGGCCAGCAGGCACGCGGTGGCGTGCGGGAACACCTCGGCGGCGGTTTGGATCGGGTCGCCGCCGCGATACAGCGGGTAGGCCGGCGCCAGGCGTTCGAACAGCTCGAAGCCGACCCGCATCCAGCGGTAGAAGGGGTGATCACCGGGATCGGGCCCGGTGCGGTAGGACTGGATCCTGATCCGGGCCAGCTCGCGCTCGGCCTGGCGGCTCGGTCCCGAGACCGACCACCCCGAGGGCGAGTCGATGCACACGATGGCCGGCTCGAGCGCCAGCGTGAGCGAAACCGCCTCGCTCACCGCCAGCCGGCTGTGCCGTGCCACGACGTTCCGGGCGCGGTCGAGGGCGACCAGGTCGAGACCCTTGCGCGACTCGGCGACGTCGATGCCGACCGCCGGCGAGGAGAGCGTGGCGGACATCACGCTCAGCCTAGGCCTGCTCCGGATAACGTGCCCGGCGAGGAGATGGAGACGGAAACTTCAGGCATGGCCACGTCGGTCCGGGCGCTCGCGGACACCTTCCACGAGGGCTGGCTGGCGGCCTATCCGTTCGTCGCCAGCATGTACGGGATCACCGGCTACGACGAGCGGGTGTCCGACGAGAGCGAGGAGGGGGAGGCCGCGCGGCGCGCCGAGCTCGAGTCGGTCCTGGCCGAGGTGGACGGTCTCGACCGATCGCAGCTGTCCGAGGCGGACGCGGTCACGCTCGGATGCCTGGTCGAGAACGTCCACCAGGAGCTGCGGGACATCGATGCGCGGCTGATCGAGCACACCGTTGCCGCCATACCGGTCGGCGGTCCGCCGCTGTTTCTCGGCCTGGCGGCGCGGACCGTGATCACCGACGCGCGGTCGGCGGACGATTACCTCGAGCGGTTGCGCCGCAGCGGCGCGTGGCTCGACCAGCAGACCGAGCGCCTGCGCATCGGCGCCGCCAAGGGCCGTCTGCCGGTGGCGCCGCTCGTGATCGAGGCGCTCGAGTGGGCCGAGAGTGT
This sequence comes from Solirubrobacteraceae bacterium, assembly GCA_035252415.1. Lineage (GTDB taxonomy): Bacteria > Actinomycetota > Thermoleophilia > Solirubrobacterales > Solirubrobacteraceae > Palsa-465. Next base: position 9,246 of record DATFDC010000038.1, on the reverse strand, counting down.
CCTGGACGGGCCGGTGCCCGAAGCGCTCGCCGGGCCCGAGCCGCCGGCCGGGTGGGAGGGAGAGACCGCGTGGCGCGAGCAGCGGGACGCCCTGGCCGCTGGAGTCGTCAAGCCGGCGCTGGTCCGGTGGACCGAGCTGTTGCGCGAACTGCTGCCGCGGGCCCGCCCGGGCGAGCAGGCCGGTCTGGCCCACATCCCGGGCGGCGAAGCCGACTACGCCAGATGCCTGCAGTCGTTCACGACGCTGCCGCTGACCGCGGATGAGATCCACCGGATCGGGCTCGAGGAACTCGAGCGGTTCGAGGAGGAGATGCTCGAGCTTGGCGCGCAACTGCAGCTGAGCTCGCTGGCGGAGATCCATCGTGCGGCGCGCGAGTCGTCGAAGCTCCGTCCGCCCGCCGATGCGATGGCGGCCGCGGTTTCGGCGATTCGCCGGGCCGAGGCGGCGACCCCCGAGTTCTTCCCACCGCCGCCGCTGCCGCCGTGCGATGTGGCGCCGATGCCGAGCGTGATCGCCGCGGCCGGGATGGCGCCGCACTACTCGCCGCCGCGGCTCGACGGCGAGCGGCCCGGGACCTATTGGTTCAACCTCGAGCGGCCGACGGCGGGGACCGGGTGGGACCTCGAGGTCGTGGCCTTCCACGAAGGAGTGCCTGGACATCACCTCCAGCTCTCGCGCATCCGGATGCTCGACGATCTGCCCGACATGCAGCGTCAGCGCATCCTGTCGGTGTTCTCCGAAGGCTGGGCCCTCTACGCCGAGCAGCTGGCCGATGAGATGGGGCTCTACTCGGGGATCGAGAGCCGGATCGGTGCGCTGGTCACGTCGCTGCTGCGCGCGGTGCGCCTGGTGGTCGACACGGGGCTGCACGCGCTCGGGTGGAGCCGTCAGCGTGCGATCGACTTCTGCGTCGCCCACGTGCCGATGCCCGAGGCGTTCCTGGCCAACGAGGTCGATCGCTACATCGTGTATCCGGCCCAGGCGGTCACCTATCTGATCGGCAAGCGAGAGATGGTCCGTCTGCGGGCCGAAGCCGAGCGGCGGCTCGGGTCGAACTTCGCGCTCCCCGAGTACCACGCCATCGTGCTCGACAGCGGGTCACTGCCGATGCCGGTGCTGCACGACAAGCTGCGGCGATGGTCCGCCGCTCAGGGAAGCTTGTAGACCGCGCCTTCCTCGGGGGAAGGGGCGCCGCCGGTTTCGATCTTCGAGGCGGGCTGGCGTCCTGGCGTTAGCTGGACGTGGCGGCGTCGAGCCAGCGGCTCAGGGCGTGCCGGCCGGCCAACGTGAGCTTCCCGTCTGTGGTGATCCAGTCCCGGACGCGTAGCTCACGGACGATTCCGAGCGCATCGCTTGGACCCGGGCCCTCGCCCTTCCCGGCCAGGGCGTCAGCGCCCGGCTCGACGATCCACCGGCCCGAATCCAGGGCGGCGAGGGCGAGGCCCTGCTCGTCGGTCGGTACATCCAGCGGGTGCGGTCCGGCGCTGCCGAGGGGGTCGACCCGCGGGGCGGGTCGTTTCGGTCCCGGCCCGGCGGCCCGGCGCGCCAGCTGCTCGCCGAGGTTCTCCGTATGGGAGCTCAGCCAGCCCCCGGCACTCTCGACCCACTCCCTCGCGGCACCGGCATCCACCCCAAAGGAGCCAGCCAGCTCATCGACGTCGACATTGTCGATCGAGCGCTCGATGTAGCGGCCCAGCTCTGAGGCGATCGAGCGCAGCGCGTCCTCGAAGCTCTCGCCACCAGCGTCATTTCCGAACATGTCCACATGATGACACGCCGATTCGATCAGCTCGGGCGCTGCCGGTACGCCCGCTGCGCGCGCACCATCCCGCGCTGTGCGGCGGCCATCACGCGTTCGGCGCTACTGCCGGCGGTTGGCATCACCCCCAGCTGCCGCGAGACGCTCATCAGATCGAAGACAACCCGGAGCCTCGAGATGCGCCCCTCGCGGTACTCGTGGAAGTCCGCGCCGTCGATCTCCCAGCGCCGACCCGTGGGAGCGAAGCCGGGTGGATCCATCCGGCCGGTGAACGTCCCGGTGCCGCGCCAGTGGAACGATGCGCGAGGCTCGTCGGGGATCACGTACGGTCCGTCGAGCCGCTCGAAGGTCATGTCCGGGACCGCGCGCCACAGTGCGTCGAGGAACTTTCGTACGTCGGCGTGACCGCGCATCGCCGTCGGCCAGGAGTCATCGCGGGCTTCGACGTCGTCGGTCAGGAGGTCGAGCACGCGATCCGGATCGTGTGAATTCCACGCGTCGAGCCAGCTCGCGACGAGCTCCCGGGTCCACTCGATCGACGGCGCGATGGGCGGGTTCAACCGCGTCGCCCGAGCAACTCGAAGTACAGCACCGACGCGCTGAGCGCCGTGACCGGCGCGAGCGCGGCGTTGATCGCCCACTGCACCAGGGCATGTCCAAGGGACCCGAGGCCCGAGGCGATTAGACCGGCCGCGAGGCTGATCACCGCCACGGCGAGGAACACGAGCACGATGACCCCGAAAACCTGCCAGCCGTTGCCGCGCACGAGCTCCCGGCTCCGGCCGAACGCGGCGAATGGTCCCGGACGCTCGAGCACCGTGACCGGCGCGACCACCGACCAGATGACCATCAGGATCAAGCCGGGGATGATCAGGAGGATGAACCCGATCGCCAGAGCGATCCCGAACAGGATCGACACCGCGACGAGCGGCCAGAACACCGGCTCGACGCTGCGGATGAGGTCGCCGATGGAATGATCGCGCCGACCGTCCTGGATGTCTTGAACCAGCTCGACCACGATCCCCTGATAGAGGATCCCGAGGGCAAAGAACAAGATCGTGAGTGCGATGGTCGCTCCCGGGATCAGCAGGAGCACGATGAACTCGAGGCCGAACAGGATCAACCCCATGCCGATCAGCACGGGGAACTGATCGCGATAGATCTCCCAGATCCGGGAGACGACCGCGCCGGGACTGATTGGCTGCACGCTCATGGCCTGTGGGGAATCGTCTGACGGCGGTCTGCGAACCGTATCCCGTTCACTTGCTCAGTGCACGGTCTGATGAGTTGACGTCGCGCCCAGCTCCTGCAGCCAGCTGATCACGTTGCTCTGACGGGTACCGCGCGTGGTGGCGGCATCGAGTGGGGTGCCGTCGGCATAGTCGGGTTCCCAGTTCAGGTCGGCGCCGCGGGCGAGGAGATACTCGGCAGCGCGTCGTTGGCCGCCGGCGCAGGCGTGCCAGAACGCCTGTGACACCTCGGCGGCCGCGTCGGGCCTTTGCTCGAGCAGCTGCTCGATCCGTTCGAGCATCCCGAGCGCGCCCGCGTGCCACAGCTTGTCGACCGCGGCGCCTCTGGCGACCAGCAAGCGGGCGACATCCCAGCAGGCATATCCGATGGCGTTGTCGAGCGGGCTGCCGATCGATCCACCGGGTGTTTCGAGGTCGGCGCCGTTGTCGATGAGCACGATGGCCACGTCGACGTCATCGGTGCTGGCCGCCCAGTGCAGCGGCGTCTCTGGACGATCGCCGCCGGTGTCGTCATTGGGGTCGGCGCCCGCATCGAGGAGCAGGGCGACCGTGGCCGGGGCGGACGGGAAGTAGCCCGGCCAGTCGGTCGCGGCGTGCAGAGGGGTGCGCCAACCGCCTTTGCGGCCGATCATGTGAACCGATGCGAGCTCGGGCCGTTCGGCGAGGATGCGGCGGAGCGCGTCGAGGTCACCACGGTGGATCGTCGAGGTCAGCTCTACGGCGACGGGATCGCCGTGGGGCAGGGTCACCATCGCCAGCAAGACTACGCGGCGGCCGGGCCGCGGCGGTCAGCGCCAGGGATTCGTAGACGCGGTCAGGGCGGCGCGCAGCGTGTCAACCGCGTCCGTCCAGGGGGCAACGCCGGGCTGCCCAGCGCGTTGCCAGCGGCGGTGGACGAACTGAACGCCGGCAGCTGCGAGCCACCAGCGCAGCTCCTCGTGCGTCGGGCGCCAGCGTTCGCCGACCTGGGCGAGGTAGCCCCGGGCGACGGCTCGGGCGCGTTGCTGATGGTCGCGTGCGAGATATCCCGCGGGACCAGCCCCAAGCAGCGCGATGAACGCGGCGCGCGCGAGGTCGAGGCCGAGCGGAGCTATGTGTGCGTCCTCCCAGTCGAGCAGCGTTCCGGTGGCGTTGTCGTCGAGGTAGTTGCCGGGGCCCGGATCTCCGTGGGTGATGACCAACTCGTCCGCCCCCGGAATCGTGGGCGAGCACAGAGCGGTCCATTCCTCGACTGTCTCGGCGAGCACATCGAGAAGCGCGCCGAGTTCTCCAATGCGCTGCACGTGCCGATCGCCGAACGTGGCGGGGTCCAGCGCGGTGAGGTCGCAACCGTCGTGTGGGATGTCGATCAGGCGGGCCAGGGCGTGGCCCATCCGCTCCCAGCCCGCGGTGGTCGTCGGCGCCGCTCCGTCCGCCCGCGCGGTGACCAGACACGCAGCATCCCGGCAAGGAGCGATCGATGCGGCGATCAGTCGTGGCGCCGGGCCGCGCTGCCCGGTCAGCCACCTCAGCGCCCGGCGTTCGACCTCCAGGCTGCCGGCGATTCGCTCGATCTTGACAGCGACAGCCTCCCCGGTGCGCTCGAGAACACCGAACAGCACCACGTGACGAGTGCCCTGAGCCGGACGTCCGTCGACACGGACGACCGATCCGTCCGCAAGGCGGAGCGACTCAGGCGGATCCGCGCAGCCGCGTTGGCTGAGTTCGCGTCGGAATCGGGTCGTGTGTCGCATCGCTTGGCCGGCCACCAGTTGTAGCCGGACGCCGCTGATCGCGCAGCCGGATGGGCGGCCCCTTGGCGATGCCGGTGTCGAGGAACCTGCGGGCGTCAGCCAGGGCCCGGTCGACAAGCTCGTCGGCATGGGCGAAGTCGATCGGCTGGACGCTGAGCGGGCACGGTGGCGGCAGGACGATCAGCCGAGCGTCCCCTCGGTGGCGGGCGATGTCGTCGATCAGGCGACGCTGGGTCAGCAGGCTGATCGCGTGAAGGGCGACCGCAAGCGCACCGCGTGGCGGTCGCGGCAGCGCGCACGCATAGCCGGTCGGCAGCACATAGATGCGCCTGGCGCCGAGGTCGACCGCGTGGGAGATCGGCGTGTTGTTGGCGACGCCGCCGTCCATGAGCCGGCGATCCCCCCAGCGCACGGGCGACACCACGCCGGGGATCGCCGCGCTGGCCAGGACAGCGTCGACGATCGGGCCGCGCGAGAGGCGAAGCTCCTCGCCGCTGATGACGTCGACAGCGACGACGTGCAGCGGGATCGGTAGGTCCTCGAGCCGCTCGTGTTCGATGTGACCTTCGATCAGCTTGCGTAGCCCGGATGCCGGAACCATGTGGTCCCGGGTGCCAATGAACCCGAGCAGCCCGGTAAGCGGGCTGACCGGGAAGATCTGGCAGCGTCGCAACCCGCGCCACACCGAGGCGAGCGCATCGGTGGTCGCGATCGTCGGCGGCCGCGACGCGATGAAGGCGCCGTTCATCGCGCCAGCCGAGGTCCCGACGATCACGTCGGGCACGATCTCGCGCTCGTAGAGCGCCCGCAACATCCCGACCTGGATCGCGCCGAGGCTGGCTCCGCCTGAGAGCACGAACGCGGTCGATGGCTTGCCGGTGGGGTGCATGCCACATGAGCGTCATTGCACCTGGCTGCCCTTACCTCCATGGGCCTTGTCGGTAAGAAGCTCGCCTTGGCGAGGAGCTAAGGGGCCATGACCAGGACGTCTGATTCCCAACCAGGAGACCAAGCGATGAGCGCCATCAACCCACACGCTCCCAGGATCCTCGTGATCGCGAACCGCACCTGCCCATGTCCAAGCCTGGTTGACGAGGTGGCGAGGCGCGTCGGCAACGCCGAAGGCGACGTTCTGATCGTCGCCCCCGCGCTCAACTCGCGCCTACGCCACTGGGTCTCCGACGTCGACGCGGCGGTCGCGCGCGCTCACGACCGAGTCGACCTCGCGCTCGCCGGCCTGCGTGAGCGCGGCATCAACGCCCACGGCGAGGTGGGCGACGCAAACCCCCTCCTGGCCATCGCCGACGCGCTGGCCGAGTTCCCCGCCACCGAGATCGTGATCGTCACCCACCCGCCCGGCCAATCCAACTGGCTGGAGCACGGACTGGTCGAGAGAGCCGCGGCCCGGTTCGACCTTCCGATCACCCACCTCGTGTCGACAGAAGGACTCGAGCAGCAAAACATTGCCGCCTGAACCGGAGGACCCGGATTTCCAGGCACTTCTTCAGCGGGAGCGACGGGACTCGAACCCGCGACCTCCGGCGTGACAGGCCGGCGCTCTAACCAACTGAGCTACGCCCCCGGAGGGGGTTTCTAAGTATCGCAGGCGAGATCGGGTCTGGTGGGCTCGTGACCGGTCGCCGGCGTCCACGTTGGTTGACGCCGGCGCAACTTTCGGCCTCCCCGCGAGTTTGAGACCCCGAATCGATCTCCGGAGGACGCACCCAACCCGGCCGTGGGTGCGTTGTTGGGATCACGCGATGGGGACCCTTCGGGGTCCCCGTCGTGCTTAAGGGAACGCTTCGCGCGCGGGGACGCGCGATTCGGACTGGATGGGCTACCCGGCCCCACGGACGCCGAGCGCAGCGAGGCCCAGTATCAGCCCGCTTGCACCGAGCGGTTACAGCCGGCCAGCGTGACCGTGATCGGTCCGTCGGAGGTGGCGTTCAGCTTGGCGTTGCAGTCGACGTGGGCGCGCGAGGGATCGATCGTCGCGGTGGCCACGTTTGTCGCGCTGACGTCGAGGGTGTCGCTCGCGAGGGCAGGTGTCGCCGGCCCCCACGTTTGGGTCAGGCTGGCGTAGGCGAGCGGGCCCATGTTCCCGTCGGTAAGCGTCCCGGTCCCGGGCCGGCTACCGGACGCGACCGGGTCGCTGGTGCCGAAGCCGTGCGAGAACACATCGATCTGGCCGTCGGTGCCCGACTGCCGGACGGTCACCGCCGACACCCAGTAGGCGTGATCGCCGCGGATGCCGTACTCGGGGTGATCGCGGCTCGTGTCGACCACGTACGTCACATGCGCGGGGTTGAGGTTGACCGTGGCTGAGCCGAGGAAGGCCGCCGCCGGCGCGAACTGATCGTTGATGGCCAGCATCAGGTGGTTGGCCAGGACGGGGCTGCACAGCGAGTTCGCGCAGGGCTGGTAGACGTCGAGCTCGTAGCGATAGCCGAGGCTCGAGAGCTTCTCGGCGGTTTGCCCGTAGTCCGAGGCGTTGACCAGTTCGTCGGCCGAGGCATTCCACATCAGCACCGGCAGGTTGCGCATCGACGCGAGCACGTCGTTGTTGGTCTCGAACCCGACCGTGGGCTGGGCGCGGGCGAACAGGTCGGGGAACTGGGAGCCGAGCTTGAACGTGCCGATTCCGCCCATCGAATAGCCGGTGATGTCGCTGTAGGCCGGATTGAGCGGATACAGGCGGGCGATGTCCGCCCACACCTCGAACACGTCCGCCGCGCCGAGGCCCTCGTACTCCTGGTCGGGGCCGCGCGCCTCCGGGGTGATCACGATCGAGGAATTCGCGCGGTTGGCGAACTGTGACTGGTTGCGGCTGCCGTAGTACTGGTTGTAGTTGGCCGACAGGGAGTGCAGCAACAGTGTCATCCCGTAGCCGCCCACGGGGGCGTGGCCGGCCGGGATGTAGACCGCGTAGGGCTGGAGGTTGCCCTGGTATTCGGGCACGCAGGTCGATGGGTCCTCGGCGCCCTGGAGCCCACATTCACCCGAATAGTTGGCGCCCTGCGCCGGCTCGAAGTGAGACGCCAGGATGCGGTCCATGGGGCCGGTTACCGGAACCTGCGAGTTGTCGGTTATGCCGGCGGCGAGCTTGGCGAAATTCACACTGGCGAAGAACGGTGAAATGTCACCCGCGGCCAGCGCCGTGCCCTGCTGCTGATCGCGCCACCAGGCGGCGTTGGTGACCGCAGCGGTCTCGGCGGTGACCGAGGGCTGCGGCTCGGCGGTGCGGAACGCGACGTTGAAGAAGGCGGCGGGCTTGGTGGCGGCGCCGGCTCCGCCCGGCTGCGTGGCTGTGGCCGTCGGACCGGGCAGGAGGTACTGGCCGGCGGCCGAGTTCCATAGGCCCACGCCCATCGCCATCCGCACCGTGGTCCGCCCCGGGTTCCAGTCCTGGTGGGGAACGTCGACCTCTATCTGCCGGCGCTGGACATCGACGTGGACGGTCGGGGCGGGTCCGGTGACCGGCGCGTCGGTGCCGGCGTGTGTGAGGTCGGCGGTTAGCTGCGAGCCCGACGGGTGCACGGTGAGGAACATGCTGGCCGGCGCTACCACGTTTGCTCCGTAAGGGAACGGGAAGGTCTGACCGGCACGTCCACCGAGCGCGATTGAGAACGCGATCAGCGACGGGTTCTCGAGCGTGTTCAGCGTGACACGGAACGCGGTGGCGCTCGTGGTCGGCCTGACACGGAACTCGACCAGATCGGCGGCGTTGTTGGCGTAGCCGGGACCGGTCGGATAAGTGTAGGTCCCGTTGGGCTTGGAGAAGGTGTCGCCCGAGGCCCGCGGATCGGTCGGATCGGGCAACTCGTGGGCGCCGTGATCGTCGTACAGGTAGTCCTGATAGAGGAACTCGCCGCCGCGGTAGGCGGTGGTTCCCGAGACCAGGATCGGCGCTGCGCGCCAGATCCCGGTGTTGGTCAGCTCCGGGGCGACCGCGGTGGGCTCGTAGAGGATCGCCGGGCCGGGGCGCGGACCGGGGCCTGAGTAGAGCGACGAGGCGCCGGCCGCAGCCGCGAACGCGCCGAGCATGACCACGACGAGGACGGCCGCGAGTATCGCGCGGACCGCGCCGCTGACCCCTGCCAAGAGTCGCACGCGGAACTGATTACCAGAGTCCGGCTAGGACCGCGCCAGTAGGTCGAGGAAGTCCTGCGCGAAGCGCTGATAGCGCTCGGGCGGGTAGCGATCGGGATCGGTGAGGATCATCCTCCCGGCCTGCTCGCAGAAGTCGCGGATCGCGTGCGCGGTCAGCTCCGCGTCCAGATCGACCGGGAGCCGGCTGCGCTCGAGCGCCCAGCGCACGTGGCGCTCGATCCGCTCCAGGACTCGCGCCCGGCCGTCCTGGACGTGCTGGCGCACGATCGGTGGGGTGCCCTCGAGGGGCAGGAGGATGATGCGCCACGTCGCGGGCCGGGTGATTACTGCGTTCAGGAATCGGGCCACTCCGCTCAATAGCAGCTCGCGCGGCTCCTGGCTGCCGGGCTCCTC
>DATFDC010000037.1:0-2502 GCA_035252415.1 Solirubrobacteraceae bacterium | reverse complement strand
CTTCTCCTCGGTCAGCCGGCCGGCGGCGAGGGCGAACTCGCCGTCCCCCGCGCGGGACTCCGTCGCGAACTCGGCCGTGGGCATGAAGTTGGGCAACGTCGCGGTTAACGAGGTCGGCAGACCCAAGTCGCGCAGATGCGCGGCGAGTGCGTCGCTGACCGCCACGAACTGGTCGACGTGCTCGAGTAGCCGGGGCTGCTGCCGGCGCAGCGCGATCGCGTACACCGCGGCCTCGGGGAGGGAGCCGCGGCAGCGCAGGCGCAGGCCGGGACGGGTGTGGCCGAGACGGCAGCGAAAGCACGGCGCCCCGTCTCGGTAGGCGATGCCGATCGCGCAGAACAGGCGGTAGTTGTGCAGATGCAACAGCGTGCGGGCACCGGCCTCTCTCGCGGCGGCGAGCGCCCGCCAGCCGAACGAGGGATGGAGGTTGTGAGCGTGGACGACCCGCACACCGCGCCGGCGCACAAGCCCGGCGACCTCGCCGGGACCGAGCCCGCCGGCCAGCAGACCAGCGGCCGCCCGGCTCCGTCCCAGGCCGTGGCTCGAGCGCTCGAGCACCTCGACGTCGTGCCCCTTTCGAGCCAGCAGCCCCGCCAGGTCGGCGACCGCGCGCTCCTCCCCGCCGACCGCCCGGTAGCGGTTGTGGAGGATCAGGATCACCGGTTGGGCCGCGCTCAGCCGGCCAGGCGCGGGCTCTGCAGCAGCACGACTTGCGCCGGCGGCCCGTATGCGAGGAGGCCCGCGGCGCGCGAACCGATCTCACTCGGAGGCAACCGCCACGGGGCTGAGAGCCAGAAGCGGACCACGAAGTAGTCGTCCAGGCGTCTCGTCGCGAGCACTCTCACGCCCGGAGGCAGCGAATCGGCCAGTGTCTGCCCTCGGTAGCCGACCACATCGACCTCGTTGACCGACACAGGACGGTCCGGGGTGGTCCATGGCACGCCACGCAGGTAGAGCTTCAACGGATCGGTGGCCAGGCCGTCGTAGGCGACGACGGCCCGTGGAGTGGAGGCGGAGCCGAGAGCCTCGGCCACGCCGCGCCAGTCGGGACGCTGGTATTGCCGGTCTGTGGCGATCCTGATCACGCCGTAGGCGAATCCCGCCAGGACGATCCCCGCGAGGACCGCGCCCGGGACGCGTAAGCGCCGCGTTGTGCACCCGGCGGCGAGCACGATGGCCAGCGGGAGCCAGGCGGGGATCAGCGCGCGCTCGATGTAGTAGTCCTCACCCAGCAGCGCGAGCACGAGCGGAACGAGCAGCACCGCCGCCGCCAGGACGGCGGCGACGGTGACCCCGCGGAGTTCGTCGGGCTCGGCGCCGACGATCAGCAACACGATGAGGACGGCGCCCAGGACGGCGGCGCCGATCAGCCCATAGCTGAGCGCCGAGGCCGCGAACGGTGGGCCCAGGGCGAACGCGACCGGCACCGCCTGGACCCGCGTGCTCAGGTGGGTCCCGGTGATGAAGCCGAGCAGCGATGCGGTCGCGTGACTGACCAGCAGCGGGATCAGCGCCAGCTCGACCAGGCCCACCACGGCCACCGCCACCGCGCTCGCGCGGCTGCGTGCCCTGTAGAGCAGCCACAGCGCCTGCGGCCCGATAAGGAAGCCCGCAAAGTAATGGGTCAGCAGGGCGAGCACGGAGAACCCCGCCCACCAGGCGAGGTTGCGCGCCGACGGGCTGCGCGACGCCCGCACGAAGCACAGCAGCGACGCGCCGCAGAGGGCGGCCACCAGCATGTATTCGCGGGCCTCCTGGGAGTACCAGATCATGAACGGGCTGACCGCCACGAAGGCAGCCGTGAGCAAGCCGGCGCGCCGCGAGATGAGCTCTCGGCCGCACAGGTAGGCGATCCCGATCAGCGCCGTGCCGGACAGGGCCGAGAGCGAGCGCAGCGCCACCTCGCCGGCTCCGAACACGTGCGCCCACGCCCAACCGAGGACGAAGTAGAGCGGCGGGGCCGTCTCCACGTCGACCATCGAGCTGAGCATCGAGCCCAATGACAGGTGCAGCTCGTGTGCGGCCTGGGCCTCGTCATACCAGTAGCTCTGAGCTCCGAGCGTGGTGAATCGGAGCACCGCTCCGAGCACGATCAAACCCGCGACGAGCCAGGTTTCGGTGGAGACGCTTGCTACTCTCCCCGCCCTGAAGGTCCGGGCCGCCACTGCGGCGTCCGAGCGGGCCGGGACAAGCATCCGCGCGCATTCTAGAGCGGGCACTGAACGCTGACCCCCGCCGCCAACTCAGGTCTTTCGAGCCGACCCACACGTTAACCCTGCCGATGCTGCGCTTTCTCACCCAGCCCCGCCGGGCGCTCGGCGTCGGGGTCCTGGTCGCGCTGATCGGAGCCGCGGCGGTAGCGCTCACGGTAGGCGGGTGCGCGGGGCACAGCACACCCACAACCGCGCACGCGCCCACGCGGACCCGTCCGCTCGAAACGATCTTCGAGGCCCAGCCGGAGTTGTTCGCGAGCCCCGGGCCGACGCTCGACCTCCTCAAACG
>DATFDC010000036.1:0-4133 GCA_035252415.1 Solirubrobacteraceae bacterium | reverse complement strand
CCGGCGGCGAGCTCGGCCTCGCGGCGCACGGCGCCCTCCTGGGCCTGGCGCTGGCGGGCGGTCTCGGCCTGGCCGAACCGGTGGCGCAACTCGCGGTCGGCGCGGTCGCGGGTGATCGCCGCCTCGGCCTCGCGCGTCGAGCGCTCGGGCGCGATCGGCTCGAAGGTCACCGCGACCGTGCGCACGACGCTCGAGCGACCGAGCAGGGCGTCCATGAACATCGGCGAGACATCGACGCGCGGCCATTCGCCGATCCAGAACGTCGCATGCCACGCGCCGTCTGAGCGGTAGTGCTCCCAGTGCTCGCGTGCCCCGAGCGGCCAGGCGTTGGCCTCGTCGAGACCGACGCGGGCGGGGTCGGCGGCCTCGAGCGCGGACAGCTCCGCGCGGGCGTAGGGATCGAACGCGGTCCTCAGCACGCGCGCGAGATGACCCGGGCCGAGTGCGCCGAGCACCGACACCTCGGCTGCCTGGAGACCCTCGGTGAGGCGCTCGGTCTGCTCGATCAGCGCGCGCACGCCGGCGTCGCGGCCTCGCGCGGGGGCCCGCCGAGGGTCGATCTGCACGGCGATCAGCACCTCGTGCTCGTGTGCCGCGCGCGTGGTGGCGCCGATCAGCTCGAGGTATGACTCGATCATCGGGGTGCCGCGAAGCGGGATGGCCGGATCGCGCTCGTCGTGCAGCCAGCGGGCCAGCTCGTCGCCCTGCGCGGGAACGGTGCGCTCGACCCATTGGATCCGGCGTACCGGTCCGCCCGCGGCCCCGGAGAGGATCAGTCCCCACCGAGCCAGCCGCCGCTCCTGGGCCTCGGGGTCGAGGAGCGAGAAGGCGAGCGCCCGACAGGCCAGGACCGCGGTGAGCCGGCGCCGTCGCTGCTCGGACAACACCCCGATGGCCCGGTCTCGGTAGGCGACGTCGAGCACCCGGACGCCCTTGACGGCGGCGGGAGGATCGGGCTCGGCGTGTCGGAGCAGACGGCGTCGTTGTTGCGGGGGCTCGGCCGCGAGCATGCCCGCGGCCGGGACGCTCGAGCGAAACCGCGCGTGGCGGCTCGCACGGCGCCACAGGAATGTCAACGCGATCGGAGCCCATTCCTCGGCCGTGCGACGGCCCACTGGGGCAAAGGCCGCCACCACGGCCGCGCCGAACACGAGCACGCCGAGGAACGCACCGGCCGCGGTGGGCTGCCGGTCGAGGGCCACGATCGCCACGATGGCGCCGGCTGCGACCAGGGCGACCTGGCCGGCGCGGAGCTGGCCGAGGATGCCGCGGCGCTCCACCGGACCGAAGCGGTAGGTCACGCGCTCGCTGGTCACTGCGCATCCTCGTGCGGCCAGACCGGCGTCTCGCCGAAGTTCGGCCCAAGCTCGAGCACCGGCTGTTCCTTCCAGGGAACCTCGCCTGAGGGTGGCGGTTGCTGGGGAGGCGGGGGAGGGGAGTCCGGCGGTCCGTCTCCGCTCGGGTCGGGTGGGTCATCGCCGCCATCGGGGTCACGCCCGCCCCCACCCGCGAACGGCGGCTCGTGGACATCGGCCGCCATCCGATAACCGGCGTCGCGCTTCATCGAGGCCGCGGTGGCGCTGGCCCAGTCGGCTCCGCTGTGGGCGTACCCGACGGCATGATTCGCCGAATCGGTTGCCGAACGCAGCTCGCCGCGTAACGCTCCCGCCGCGCCGGTTGCGATCTCGGCCAGCGGGATCAGGCGCAGGAGCGCCCAGGGCGACATCGTGGCCAGCATGATCAGCACGGTGCCGGCCATGAGACCGGTGACGCTCGCGTGACCGATGCTCCCGCTGATCGCGGCGCCTCCGAGCGACAGCACCGCGATGATCGCGAACTTCGAGAGGATCAGGGCGATCAGCAGCTCGACGGCGCGGATCGCCCATATGCGGCGCGCCGGCCAGGTGATGGCGGCGAACGCCAGCGGGAGCATCAGCACCACGACATATACGGCCGCCTCGCGAAGCAGCAATTCGATCCACAGCGCGAACGCGGCGCCGATCATGAGAAAAGCGATCAGGAACGCGAGGAACGGCTTCGTGGCCGCGAGAACGAGCCCACCGACCGCGAGCTGGATCCGATCGAGCAGGTGCGGGCCTGCGTCACTTGCCGCCGAGGAGATCACCCCGCAGAGCTCATCCGAGATGGCCAGGAGCAGCGTCGTCACCGGCGCGGCGATCGCAATCGAGAGCATGGCGAGCGGGAGGTAGCCGAAGGCCGCTCTGGCGAGAAGCGCCACGTCCGATTGCAGCGCGGCTTGGACCGTGGCCGCGAACAGGAACGGGAGTGTGAGTAGGGCCGCGATCGCGGCCATCCGCCAGTAGGTAGCGGAGAACCACGTCGACCCGAGTTGGGGCGTCGTCGTTGCGCCCAGCGCCGCCGTGGCCTCGTGAAGCACTGCCCCCGCGCCGCCGACCACCCACGTCACGATCGCGGCCAGGCCGAGCGCGGTGCTGGCCGTGGCCGCAACCGTCCCCGCGCCACCGCCCAGCAGGGTGGACACCGCCCCGCCGACGTGCCCGGTGATGAGCTGCTTGCCGCTCTTGATCAGCGCGCCCCCGTTGGACGCCAGGCCGCAGGCGATCCCGATCGCCTTATTGACGACGCCCGCCACGCTGCAGGCCGCCTTGGGGATGTTGAGCTCGGCCACCGGTGTGACCCCGGCGGGCCTTGCCGCGGCCGGCCCGGCGCTCAGCGCCAGCACGCTCGCGGCGATCAGCGCAGCGAGCACCGCGATCCGGACCCCGGTCATTTGGCGCTTGCCCCCAGATGCTCGAAGAAGTTGACGAGCGCCGGCCCCGAGCCGATCACCAGCGCCGACGCTGCCGAGATGACCGCGGCCATCCGGCCTCGCGCGGCGTAATGCGGGTTGTGCGCGTGGGAGGCGAGCGCCCACAAGGCCGCACCGACGAACGCGCCGAGCAGCGCCACGGCCAGCGCCCACGCCTCGGCGCCGTTGACGAGTTGCTGGAGCACGTTGCTGCCCGGCAGGCCGGTCGGGTCGGGGGTGGCGCTGACGCCCCGCACCCCGGCCGCGCCGAACAGAAAACCGATCATGAAACCCTCCGAGTCCAATTGAGACAAATAGAAGCTAAACAGAACCTAGCAATACTCAATGAATGCTGCTAGGGTCATTCGCATCAATTTAGTCTCAATTAGACTCAACATGATCAGCAGCGAAAGCGGCAGCGGCATCGGCGTGGGCGACGTGGGCGAGCTGTACGGACTTCTGGCTCGGCGGCTCGAGCAGATCGTCCGGCTCGACGTCCGCGCACCCGACGTCGTGATCGAGGACGCGTGCCAGGTGGCGTGGAGCCGGCTGCTGCACCACCGCGACCGCGTCCACCGTGAGACCGTGATGAGCTGGCTGGTCCGGACCGCCGTGCGCGAGGCGCTCAGGCTCCTGCGGCGCGCCCGGCGCGAGCTTTCGTTTGAGGCCGAGACCGAGGAGGTCCTCCCGTCGGACGCAACGCTCGCGGAGCTCATCGAGTGCCGTGAGCGGCTCGCCGAGCTCGGCCGCCTGCCCGAGCGCCAGCAGCGCGCGGTCTGGCTGCACGCGCTCGGGTGCAGCTACGCGGAGATCGCCGTGTACGAGGGCTGCACGACTCGCACCGTCGAGCGTCAGCTCCTACGAGCCCGGCACGCGATCAGGCATCCAGAGGCCGCCTGACCCGGCCCGGCACAGCCGGACCTAGCGGGCCCGGCCGCGCTTGCGCCGCTTGCGCTCCGCCGGGCTCAGCTTGCGCGGCTTGGGGCGCGCCTTGGATCCTGCGCGCCGGCCCTCGTCGATCGGTCCCCCGGCGTGAGCCCGGACCGGCGCCCGGCGGCGAGCGTCGCGCCAGATGTAGAACGAGATGCCGCCGAGCACGATCAGCGCGCCGATCGCGATGATGATCGCCGAGTTGCCGCTGAACCCGCTCCCACTGCCCGCGCTCGTGGTCCCGGAGACCGTTGGGGCAGCGGTCGTCGTCGTCGGGATTGACACGCTCGGCTGAGGGAAGCCGGGGGAGAGGGGATTGCTGGCGTGTCTGCCGAGCGAGGGCGTCACAGCGGTCGGCGCGGGGGCGGCCGTGGTCACCGCGGACGACGCCGCCGCGGACTGCGACGCCGAGGTTGATGACGCCGCGGCCGCG
>DATFDC010000035.1:0-25530 GCA_035252415.1 Solirubrobacteraceae bacterium | reverse complement strand
TCAAGTCGGGTGGCCTGGCCCCGCTCTGAGAAGACGCGTGAGCGTCGGTGGTCGGAGGGTTCTCTCTCCACCACCGACGTCTCGCGGTCGTTCGAAGGCGTGCACGCCCTCCAGGGCGTCAGCCTGTCGATCGAGCGCCATGAGGTGGTGGGGCTGATCGGCCCGAACGGCGCCGGCAAGACCACGCTGATCAACCTGATCACCGGGTTCGACCTGCCCACCTCGGGCCGGATCGGGCTCGGCGAGGAAGACGTCACCACCTGGCAGGCCCGGCGCCGCGCTCACGCCGGGCTGGCTCGCACCTTCCAGCACGGTCACCTGTTCCGCGCGCTGAGCGTGGCCGAGAACATCGAGCTCGGCGCGCTGGGAATCGGGATGTCGCGCGGGCAGGCCAAGGCCGTGTGCTCCGAGCTGCTCGACGCGCTCGAGCTGACCGAGCGGGCCGCGATCCCCGCGGGGGCGCTGCCGCATGGCGATGAGCAGAAGGTCAGCGTCGCCCGGGCGCTGGCCTCGCGGCCGCGCTATGTCCTGCTCGACGAGCCCGCCGCGGGGCTGGCCGAGTCCGACATCGTCTCGTTCGCCAATCTGGTGCGCCGAGTACGCGACGAGTACGGTGCAGGCGTGCTGCTCGTCGATCACAACATGGCGCTGATCATGGATGTTTGCGACCGGATTCACGTGCTCGACCAGGGGCGCACGCTCGCGTCGGGCACGCCGGCGGAGATCCGGCGCAACATCGACGTTACCGCGGCGTACCTGGGGTCCTCCGGGATCAAGGAGGAGGCGGCACCGGATGCCTGAGCCGGCGCTCGAGGTAGAAGCGCTCGAGGTCCGCTACGGCGCGGTGCCGGCACTGCGCGGAGCCACGCTGAGCATCGAGAAGGGCGAGATCGTCGGCCTGGTCGGACCCAACGGCGCCGGCAAGAGCACCCTGCTTCACGCGATCATGGGCGCGCTCCCGATCGCCGCCGGCAGCGTCCGGTTCGAGGGCCGGCCGCTGGCGGGCATCCCGACCGAGCGCATCGTCCGACAGGGGCTCGCGCTGGTGCCCGAGGGACGCCACATCTTCCCGGATCTGACCGTGGACGAGAACCTGCGACTCGGGCTGGTCGGTCGCGGGTCCACCGACGGGATCGCCGAAGACCTCGAGCGGGTCAGGACGCTCTTCCCGGTCGTGCACGAGTTTCGCGGCCGCCAGGCCGGGCTGCTGTCCGGCGGCCAGCAGCAGCAGCTGGCCATCGCACGCGCGCTGGTGAGCAAGCCGCGGCTGCTGCTCCTCGACGAGCCGTCGCTCGGGCTGGCGCCGTCGGTCGTCGAGACCGTGTGGAACACGCTGGGCGAGATCCGCTCGACCGGGGTGACGATCCTGCTCGTCGAGCAGCGCGCGCAGATCACCGTCGGGTTCGCCGATCGCACCTACGTGCTCGGCGACGGCCGGGTCAAGATGGAGCTGGGCCCGCAGGACGCGGACGACACCGAGCGAATGGTGGAGGCGTACTTCGGATCATGAACGTGGGTCAGACGATCATCAACGGACTCGCGCTGGGCGCGCTCTATGCCCTGGTCGCGGTCGGGCTGGCCCTGGTGTTCGGCGTGCTGCGCCTGATCAACTTCGCCCAGGGCGAGCTGATCACCGCGGGCGCCTACACGCTCAGCCTGACCACCAACTGGCCGGTGATCGCCCAGATCCTGCTGTGCTTCGTGGTGTGCATCGGGCTGTCGGTGGCGATCGAGCGGATCGCCTTCCGGCCGCTGCGCGGCGCGGCGCCGGCGACCACGCTGGTGGCCACGTTCGCGGTGGCCTTCGCGCTCGAGGCCGTGTGGCTGATCGCGTTCGGGGCCAACGGCAGGCCGGCCGGCCCGCTCTCGACGCTCAACACGATCGCGATCCGAGGCAGCCTGAACCTGCGCTGGATCACGATCGTCGAGATCGCGGCCGGACTTGTCCTGCTCGGCGGGACCGCGTTGATCCTCAACCGAACCTCGATCGGGCTGCAGATGCGCGCGGCGGCCACCGATTTCCGCACCGCGCGGCTGCTCGGCGTGCGCACGAACCTGGTCATCTCGTTCGCGTTCGTGATCGCCGGCGTGATGGCCGCGGTCGTCGCGCTGCTGTACACGGTCCAGACGCCGCTGGTCACCCAGACGTTCGGCCTCGACATCACGATCATCGCGCTGGTCGGCGCGGTGGTCGGCGGACTGGACCGGCTGTGGACGGCGACCGCCGGAGGGTTCGCGATCGGCTTCGCCACCTCGGTGCTCGGCGACGTCCTCCCGGCCTCCCAGGAGAAGTTCCTGACCGCGTTCGTGTTCCTGCTGGTCATCCTGCTCCTGCTGCTCCGGCCGGGCGGGCTGTTCACCGGCTTCGGCCGCACGACCGTGGAGCGCGTATGAGCCGCCTGCGCTCGGTCCAGACGCTGCTGGCCAGCATCGGGCTGCTCCTCGTCGTGGCGCTGATCGGGTCGGGCACGACCGCCGCGACCCAGCAGAACTTCATCACCGCGCTGATCTCGGCCATCATCGTCTACGGCCTGTACGTGTTCGTCGGCAACTCCGGCGTGATCTCGTTCGGGCAGATCAGCTTCGTCGCGATCGGCGCGTTCAGCGCCGGCCTGTTCACGATCCCGGCCCAGCCCAAGCACTTCGTGCTGGTGGGGCTGTGGTCGTTCATCGCCGATCACACGGTGTCGAACTTCGCCTCGTACCTGATCGCCGCCGGGCTGGGCGCGCTGTTCGCCTTGATCGTGGGCCTTCCGCTGATGCGGCTGTCGGGCATCGCCGCGGGCATCGCCACGTTCGCCGTGCTCGAGATCACCTACAACCTTTTCCTGCAGTGGACCAAGATCGGTCCCGGGCCGACCACGCTCTCCCTGGTGCCGATCTCGGTCGGCGTGTGGGAGGCGCTGCTCGGCGCGGTGGCCGCCGCGATCGTCGCGTTCCTCTACCAGTCCTCCCGCCGAGGGCGCCTGCTCCGCGCCAGCCGCGAGGATCCCGCGGCGTCCCAGGCCATCGGGGTCAACGTGACCCGCGAGCGGTGGCTCGCCTTCACGCTGTCGGGCGGACTGTGCGGGCTCGGCGGCGCGCTGCTCGTGCACCAGCTGGGGAGCATCACGGTCGACCAGGTCTACCTCGAGCTCACGTTCCTGACGCTGGCCATGCTGGTCATCGGAGGCTCGGGCAGCCTGTGGGGTGCGACCGTCGGCGCGCTCGGGATCAGCCTGCTCGACTCGTGGCTGAGCGCCGCCGAGAACACCGTGCACGTCGTGTTCTTCTCGGTCAGCCTGCCCAACGGCGCGTCCGATCTGATCCTGGGCGTCATCATGGCGGCCATGCTGCTGTTCCGTCCGCAGGGAGTTACCGGTGGAGCCGAGTTCTCGCTCGGCTTCGTCAACCGACTTCGGTCCAGGCGCTCCCGGGCCGGAGTCGAGCCGTCTCGGACCGGGGTAGAAGGGGAGCCCAAACCTACGCTGGAGCAAGACATGCAACCGACCCAGGGGGTAGAGAGCCGTGCCGAGCGCTGAGAAGCTGTCCGCCCTGCGTCCCGCCGGCGGCCACCGCACGCTCGCCGAGCGCGCCTTTGCCACGCTGCACGAGGCGATCGTGACCGGCGTGCTGGCCCCCGGCGAGCGACTCCCGATCGAGGAGCTGGCTGAGATCCTCGAGATGAGCCCGATGCCGATCCGCGAGGCCCTGAGGCTGCTCGACTCGGTCGGCCTGGTCGAGAACATCCCCCATCGCGGCGCCCGGGTCACCGAGTTGTCGATCGATGATCTGCGCGAGGTCTACGAGGCGCGGCTGGCGCTCGAGCCGCTGTGTGTCAGACACGCCGCGGAGCAATTCACCGACGAGGACGCCCAGCTGGCGACAGATCGCCTGGCCGAGCACGTGCGAGCGTCCAAGCAGCGCGCCCTCGGCCCGATCTGGGCCACCCACACCGCGTTCCACTTCGCGCTCTACGACGCGGCCAACTCGCGCTGGATGCTGCGCCTGATCGGACCTCTGTGGGAAAGCAGCGAGCGCTACCGGTTCGCGATGCTGCCGGTCCGCCTGAACCTCGACAAGCGCCGCTTCGAGCATGAGCGGATCCTGCAGGCCTGCATCGACCATGACCCGGACCGGGCGAGCGTCGAGTTGCACAACCACCTCGCCCGCACGGCCAACCTGATCGCCGGACAGATGGGTGGTCGCAGCGACGAGCTGTTCGAGCTGTTGCCCGGTGGGGCCGAGCCGGAGAAGGCGGTCGTTGGATAGGCTGACGGGCGGGGCTGGCTCGGCCCTTGGGTTGACGATTGATCAAATATCTGAGATGTTTAGGCGGCCGGTATCGGGACCGCCGGGGCCGAGCCGCCGCGTGGCATCAAGGCGCCGCCGCAGGCGCCGCCGACCGTTCCATGTACACCGACAGAACTAGCTGACAACGGGGTGAGAGATGCTCCTTGAATCCGTGGCCTACGCGCGCCCGGACACAGTGGCCGAGGCGCTCGAGGCGCTCGCTTCCAGCGATGGCGCCGCTGCGCTCGCCGGAGGCCAGAGTCTGGTCAATGTCCTCAAGCACCGAGTGGCCTCGGTCGAGTTGCTCGTCGACATCAGCCGCCTGGAGGAGTTGCGCCAGATCGCTCGCGGCTCTGACGGAGGCCTCGAGATCGGGGCCTGTGTCACCTACGACGAACTCGACCACTCCGAGGAGATCCGCTCGAGTCACCCGCTGCTGGCCGAGGTGGCCAGCCACATCGAGGACCAGCAGATCCGCGACCGGGGCACGATCGGCGGCAACTGCTGTCTGAGCGACCCCACGAACAACCTTCCGCCACTGCTCGTCGCGCTCGATGCGACGATGGTGATCGAGTCCGCCTCAGGACGGCGCGAGGTCCCCGCGGGGGAGTTCTTCCATGGCTATTTCGCCACCGCGGTCGGTGAGGGCGAGTTGCTGCGGAGCATCACGGTGCCGCCGCTCGGCGCCGACGCGGGTGCCGGCTACAGCACGGTCGCGGTGGGCGCCGACTCGAAGGCGATCGCGCGGGCGGCGGCCGTGGTCCGCGGCAACGGGACGATCCAGGAAGCGCGCGTGGTGCTGGCCTGCGTCTCACCCGCGCCGATGCGCCACAGTGGGATGGAGGAGGCGCTGCGAGGCGCGGAGGCGAGTGTGGACGCGGTCAAGGCCGCCGCCGAGCGAATCGGCGACGATCTCGACCCGCTCGGTGATGCGCATGGGAGCGCCGAGTACCGGCGCGCGATGGCGCGCGTGGTGGCCCGGCGCGCGGTTTGTCAGGCGATGGGCAAGGGAGGCAACTAGCCATGGTTGACGCAGGCACCGTGCAGGCGGTCGAGTTCACGCTCAACGGCGAGAAGACGAAGGCGACGGTGGAGTCGCGACAGCTGCTCGTGCACTTCATCCGTGACACGCTGGGCATGAAAGGCACGCACGTCGGTTGCGACACCGGCAGCTGCGGAGCCTGCTCGGTGATCGTCGACGGCAAGCTGGTCAAGAGCTGCATGATGCTCGCCCCCCAGGCCGACGGGGCGGAGATCGAGACGGTCGAGGGACTGGCGCAGGGCGGGGAGCTAACCCCCGTGCAACAGGCTTTCCACGAGCAGCATGGTCTCCAGTGCGGTTACTGCACTCCTGGAATCGTGATGGCCGCGACGTTCCTGCTGCGGCGCAACCCCAACCCGACCGAGGAAGACATCCGCCGGTCGGTGCGCGGGAACATCTGTCGCTGCACCGGCTATGTAAACGTCCTCCGGTCGATCGAGGCGGCGGCGCAAGCCGGGCGCGCCGGAGCTGAGGAGGCAGCATGAGCACCCCTTCCATCGAGACCCCCACCGAAACCCGGAGCACGATCGGGCAGAACGTCCCCCGCGTCGAGGATCGCCGGCTGCTCCAGGGGCAGGGCCAGTTCGTCGACGACGTGTGGATGCACCGCACGGGCCACGCGCACTTCGTGCGCTCGCCGCACGGCCATGCCCGCATCGTCTCGATCGACGTAAGCCGTGCACTGTCGCTCGACGGCGTGTACACCGTGTTGACCGGTGAAGAGGCCAAGGAGATGTGCGCGGTTCCGTTCTTCCAGATCGCGCCCGCGCCGGCGGCCGCCCTCGAGGAGTGGCCGCTGGCCGTAGACAAGGTCCGCTACCACGGCGACGCGGTTGCGGTGGTGCTCGCGGAGACGCGTGAGCTGGCCCGCGACGCGGCCGAACTGGTCGACGTGGAGTACGAGCCGCTGCCCGCCGTGGTCGACACGGTCAAGGCCGCCGACCCCGACGCTCCGATCCTCCACGACGTGGTCGGCACCAACGTCGCCTGGCACGGCGAGTACGACTGGGGTGACATCGACTTCGCACTTCAGAACGCCGACCACGTGGTCGAGATCGACCGGCTGCATTTTCACCGTTTCTCCTCGACGCCGCTCGAGTGCAACGGCGCGGTCGTGCACTGGGACCCCGGCACGAACATCGTGAGCATCAGCTCGAACAACCAGATGCCGATGTTCGCCTCGATGGTGATCGGGCCGACAATCGGCGTCGCCTCGAACCGCCTGTCGTTCACCTCGCAAGACATCGGCGGGGCGTTCGGGATCAAGATCGGCTCCTATCCGCAGATCGCCGCGCTCGCGCTTCTGTCCAAGAAGGCGGGGCGCCCGGCCAAGTGGACCGAATACCGCACCGATCACATGCTCTCGGCCGGGCAGGGCAACGAGCGCACGTTCCTCGACACCAAGGTCGCGGTGCAGAGCGACGGCACGATCCTCGGGTTCAAGACCCGTGCCTTCGACGACGCCGGCGCGTACCTGCACTACGAGCCGCTGGGGGCGGTGATCTGGACACAGGTGAGCCCCGGCTGCTACCGGATGAAGCACGTGCACGTCGAGTACACCGAAACGATGACCAACAAGTGCCCGACGATCCCGAACCGGGGTTACTCGCGGCTTCAGCATCTGTGGCTGACCGAGCGGATCATCGACATCGTCGCCCACGAGCTGGGCTTCGACCCGGTGGCGCTGCGCAAGCAGAACTACGTGCAACCCGAGGACTACCCGTACGAGACTCCCAACGGGTGCGTGTACGACTCGGGCGACCTCCCGCGGTCACTGGACATCGCGCTCGAGATGATCGACGTCGAGAAGTGGCGGGCCAAGCAGCGCGAACTCGGTCACGGCTCGGGCAAGCGGATCGGCATCGGGATCGGCTCGACGCTCGACTCCGGCACGAACAACTTCGGGCAGGCGCGAATCGTCAACCCCGACCTGCCGTTCTCGGGCAACGGCGAGGCGTGCTTCGCAAAGCTCGACCTGTACGGCGAGGTCAACATCAACCTCGGCACGACCCCCCAGGGGCAGGGCCATGAGACGACCGCCGCGCAGGTGGTGGGCGCGATCCTGAACATGCCACCCGACCAGATTCAGGTCACAGCCGGCTTCAACCAGCAGCAGAACACCTACGTGGCGTTCAGTGGTACCTACGCGTCGCAGTTCGCGGTCACCGGGCTCGGTGCCGCCCAGGGCGCGGCCGAGAAGCTGCGGGCGGAGATCATCGAACTGGCGGCGTACGCGCTGCAGGCCGACGCCGACCAGATCGAGATGGCCGACGGGATGTGCTCGGTCCGCGGCGACGCCGAGCGGGCAATCCCGTATATCGGGATCGCCAACATGATCTACTCCAACAACGCGGTGCTGACGCCCGAGATGCGCGACCGGCTGAGCCTCAACTGCCGTCATGTGTACACGCCGCCGTTCCAGGTTCCAGACCCGGAGACGAAGACGGGCAACCTGACGCTGACCTACGCCTCGCAGATTCACGCCTGCGTGGTCGAGATCGACGAGGAGACCGGCGAGGTGAAGATCCTCGACTACGCCGCGGTCGACGACTGCGGCAAGCGGATCCATCCCCAGATCGTCGAGGGCCAGGTCCACGGCGCCACCGCGCTGGGGATCGGCGCCGCGCTGTACGAGGCGTTCGAATACGACGAGACCGGCCAGCTCCAGCAGGCGTCGTTCTATGACTACCACGCGCTGACCGCCCTCGACGCACCGGACATCAAGGTGGGTGACATCGAGTCGCCCAGCCCGTTCACTCCGAACGGCGCCAAGGGCATGGGTGAGGGCGGCGGCGCGCCACTGCACGCGATCTGCTCGGCGATCCAGAATGCCCTCGGTCCCGAGGACGCCGTCGTATCCGACAGCCACAACCCGTGGGAGCGCGTGTGGACACTCGTGCACAGCGGCGAGCGCGGTGAGGCGCGCGGGGTGAAGGTGACCTCGCGGTGATCATCGAGAACGAGTTCACGGTCGGCGCCGACATCGACACGGTCTGGCGCGAACTGCTCGACATGGAGGGCGTGGCCAGCTGCCTGCCCGGCGCGACAATCACCTCGACCGATCAGGACAACGTCTATGACGGCTCGATGCGGCTGAAGATCGGGCCGATGCGCGTGGAGTACCGCGGCCGGGCCACCCTGTCCGAGGTCGACGAGGCGAACCACACCGCGGTCATCTCGCTGTCCGCGCGCGAGGCCAAGGGCCAGGGCTCGGCGATGGCCACGATTCGCAACCGGCTCTCGTCCGTGGACGGCGGCACGAAGGTGAGCGCCGAGACCGACCTGCAGATCACCGGCCCGCAGGCCCAGTTCGGCCGCGGCGTGATCGAGGACGTCGGCAAGCGCGTGCTTGGAGAGTTCTCGCAGCGGCTGGAGGAGCGGATCGCCGGATCGGGGTCGGGGTCCGGTGCGTCCGGCCCCTCGGAGGCGACCGGTACCGGGGAGGCGGCCCCGGGGTCGGGTAGTCAGGCGCCGGCCGAGCTCGACGTCGGATCGCTGGTCACGAGCAGCCCGGTCGTGCGCAAGGCCGGTGCCGGCGCGCTCGCGCTGGCCTTGGTCGCGGCGCTCGTGCTGATCGTGCTTCGTCGCCGGCGCTAGCCGGGTGTAACTCGTCACGCGACGCGCGCCGCCGATGGCGTGACGCGTTAGCCGCCCCCTAGACGTGTAATCCGTCACGCAGGAGGGGGACGGCGTTGAGTGACGAGTTGTCCGCGTGCGCCGGCCGGCCGGCTTAATTCACCAGCCGAGACCCTTGCGGTAACGGTCCTCGTCGGCGATCTTCTCAGGGTCCTACCCGGGCCGGAGCTTTGCGGGTACGTGCGCGGCGAGCTTGTCGACCAACGATGTCGCGGTCTCGCCCGCCGGGCGCACGAGGCCGGGGCCGTTCGTGCACTTTTGCGCGAGGAACGCCATCCGCTCGCGTAACAGCGCCCAGGCGGGTTCGCGCCACGGGACGAAGTTGCCCATCAGGTAATGCATTTCGAATGCGAACCCGGCGCCCAGCCCATCGGCGGGCGAACCCACGGGGAGCTGCGTAAGCGCGTGACCGAGGGGGCGGATTAGGTCGCCCATCAGATCGAACGCAGTGCCGATCAGCAGCCCGAGCTGCTCGTCGGTTTCGTCGGTATGGGTGAAGAACCGGGTCAAGAGGTGCAGGAGGACCTCATAGGCGATTGTCGTGATCTCGGCGACGCGGTGGGTCTCGGGGTCCATGATCACCGTGACGGGATCGTGGAGGTCGAACGGCTGGCGTGTGAAGGCCGCCACCACCGGGCGCGCCGGGTCGAATGCGGGGTCGGCGGCGCGGAGCGCGTGGTACTCGTCCCAGATCTTGAGGAAACGGCCGTAGTGGGCGTCCTCCCAGTTGCCGCGGGCGCCCTCGCCCTGCTCGATGATCTCAGCCACCGCCCGGAGCGCCGAGTCGAGATCGGTGACCGCCACGACCTGTGGCCAACGGAACAGTTCGGGCGTCGCCTGCGCGCGCGGCGAGCCGACGAACAGCGCCCGCTCGCCAAGTTCGTGCGTCAACCTCGTCAACCCATCCTCGATCCCTCGGTACAGGTGCCCGACGGTGAGGAACTCCTGGCCGCGCGGCATGGCCTCTGACTCGCTCAGCGGATCGCGCCTCGGCGCGGTCGGCACGAACCCCTCGGCGTCCTGGCGCTCCATCCCCTCGGGCCGCTCGAGGAACAGGAAGTGCTTGAGCGCCTGCTCGCCGAACGGCATCAGGTCAAGCTGGATGCTGGCCGGGAAGTAGCCCGAGCGCTGCGGGAAGTTGGGCCGCCCGAAGTACGGCGCAGCGCCGATCGACGACATGACGTTCGCGACCAGCGCCAGGTGGAGCATCTCCTCGATGGCGATCCCGCGCAGTACGCCTCGCCAGCGCTCGATCGCCTCGGACTGCTCGTCGGTCAACCCGTCGCTCTTGTCCTTGAGCGTCCATTCGGCGAACAGGTACTGGCACATGATCATGTGCTCGAGCTGGCAAGCCTCGGTCAGCAGCCACCACAGATCCTCCCGGTGGGCGACGACTACCTTGGGCTCGGCGACAGACATATTGCCAGCAGGACTGTACAGCATCGCTGTCGAATAGTCGTGAACGAGATGAGACTGCCCGAGGTTCTTTCCGCACGCACCTCATATTTGCTCGGCCGCGCCGCGTCGCGCCTCCATGCGCTGGGCGAGCGGGACCTCGAGCCGCTCGGGATCACACCCCGCGAGTACAGCGTGCTCGCCGTGCTCGCCGACCGCTCACCGTTGTCGCAGACGCAGGTAGCCGAGATCCTTGGCCTCGACCGCACGACGATCCTCAAGCTCGGTGCGTCGCTCGAGCGCAAGGGATTGGTGGTCCGCAAGCGCGACGCCAACGACGCGCGCGCGTACGCGGTGGCGCTCACACCCGCCGGCGACCGGCTGCGCGCAGAGGCGTTCGAGTTGCTGCTCGCTTGCGAAGCCCAGTTTCTAACGCCACTCAGCCCCCGCGAGCGAAAGCAGCTTCACGCCCTCCTGGTACGCGTCACGGACCTGTGACGTAGGTCATGCCGAGCGCTTGGTTACCGCGGTTTGGTCACCCCGGGCTCGGTCGCGCATAGACTCGGAAGGGTCATGACAGCCGACGAGCGATCGGGGCAAAGGTCACGGCTCCCGCCGCCCGCCCCGCTCCGCTCGGCTGGCTGCGCGCGGTCGGGGCCGACCGGGGGTCGCTCCGATCTTGGACCCAAGTCGCGAACGACGGGATCATCGCGACCGCCGGCATCCTCGAGGGGTTCGCGGGCGCCGGAGCCAGCAACCAGACCCTGATCAAGGCGGCCACCACGGCCACGATTGCAGGGATGCTCACCGTCGGTGGCGCAGAGTGGGCCGAGGCGGCCGCCGAGCGGGAGGGACAGCTCACGGCCGCTGACGAGGAGGCAGCCGAGATCGCGCGCCAGCCCCACGTTGAGCATGCGGAAGTCGTTGCGTACTACGAGACGAAGGGTCTCTCGCCTCGGCTCGCACGCGAGGTGGCCGACCAACTCATGGCACACGACGCCGTCGACGCGCAGCTGGAAAGCGAGCACGGCATCCTCGAGATCACCTCGCGCGCCGAGACCTTCCGAACGGGGATCGGCTCGGCGATCGCCTACCTGCTCGGTGCGGCCATTCCGCTGATTGTGACCGTGGCGGTGCCGGCGACCGTCGAGAGCTCATTGATTTTCGCCGCCGTCGTCGTCTCACTGATCGTGACGTCGACGATCGGGGCGCACACCGGCCACATGAACCTGCGGCGCACCCTCGTGCGCGCGCTCATCATCGGCCTCGGGACAATGGCGGTCAGCTACCTCGCCGGGAGGTTGATCTTCTGACTGGTGGCGCTACCACGGCTCAATCGGAGATGAGCCACCATGTGGTGCGACGGCGTTGGCTGAGGCCCGGGTCGCAGCTGTACGTGACGATCCGGCGGCGCGTCTTGCCTTGATGGCGCGGCTGTTCCATGGGCCGACGGGCCGTGCGCCGCACCACGTGCCATTCCGACTGGCCTCGTTGTCGTTGGTGATCGTGCCGCGGCTGCAGCAGCTGTACGAGTGGTCGGCCTGGAACCTGGACGAACCACGCCTGCTGGAACTGGTTTGCGACGGCAACCCGATCTACGCCTGGCCCTACGAGCAGCGACCTGTTTGGCGCAGTCCGAGCATGCCAGTCGCGGCTCGGGTGCTCGAACGCGTTACACGCGCTCGCTGAGATCGTGAGTCCCTACATCGGCGCCGGCTACGTCACCAGCCGGGACCCTTGCGGTAGCGATCCTCGTCGGCCATCTCGGCCGGGTCCTCGGCACCCTCGCCACCGATCTGCTCCTCGTGCGAGGGATGCTCGCTGGTGTCGGGCGGCTCCTCGGGGGCGTCGCTCTGCTCGTTGTCGTCGTGCTGACGCGGGTCGTCCATGCGATGGACTTACCCGCTCCGCCGCCCTCTTACGCCGCGGCGCTCAACTCCCGACGATCGTTCCCGGCGGCACCGCCGGCGCCTGTCCGTGGCGCATGATCTCGACCGGTTCCGCGGTTGCCACATGCGCGGCGGCCTGGTCGAGCCGGTCCGGGAGACGCCGGCTCAGATACAAGTACCACAGCACCACCAGCACGGCCATGGCAATCGCGTAGAAGAACGCGACGTAGTTGACGCTCGTGCCCAGGTCGCTGGGCACCGGGATCAATGTGCCCTTGTAGGCGAGGACCGGCACCGAGGCGCCGATGAGCACCACCACGTAACGCCACCACTGCCCGGGCCTTCCCCTCATGCTGTACACGAGCCGGAACGCCACCAGGACCACCGCGAAGTAGATGATCTGAATGAGGTAGGAACCAGCCGTCGTGGTGAGCGACAGGATCGCGATCGTGTCATTCGGCAGCCCGAACGTCTTGGCGTAGCCGGCCAGAGGGACAACGATCATCCCAACGACCATGGCGACAAACATCATCAGATTCCCCACCCACGGCGTGTTGTAGCGGCTGGTCGTGGCAAACACCTTGGGCAGCAGGCCATCGCGAGCCAGGCTGAACAGGCCGTGGCCGACCACCACGCAGAACATCAGCATCGCGGCGAACGCGTCGAAAATCACCACGAGGTCGAGGATCGTCGCCTCCCAACTGCCGACGTAGCGGTTGGCCATCGTGTCCAGGTACGCGGGATCGTTCGCCCATGCTCCGTGAGCGACCGCGGCGGTGCCGTAGCCCATCGTGATGACGTAGGTCATCAGGACGTAGAAGGCTCCGGCCGCAAGCAGCGACAACAACACCGCACGCGGGATGTCGCGGTGAGGATGCTCGCACTCCTCCCCAAGTGCCGCCGCAGCCTCGAACCCCACGAACAGCGTGACCCCGATCAGGATCCCGTTGAACGCGGTTCCGATCGACGTCGTGCCCGGGTTGAACGGCGAGAGGGTCAGGCCGTCGGCGCCGCCCTTGACCAGAATCGTCACGGCCAGGATCAGCATCGGGATCAGTCCGAATCCGGCGATGTAGAGCATCACCCGAGTGGCCAGGCGGATCCCAAGGAAGTTGAGGAGCTGCACGAGCGCGGCCCCGACCAGCATGATCACCCACCACGACACGTGGATCGAGAGGCGGTTGTCGAGGAACGGCTGGACCACGGTGGCGAAGCCGCTGCCCAGGCTGGGGCCACCCGCCCACATCAGCCCGACGAAGTAGACGCCCGCCGCCAGCACGCCGAAGCGAGCCGTGGAGCCTCGAGCGAGGTACTCGTATAGCGAGCCCGCTCCGGCCCACCGCCGGGCGAACAGCGAGACGGCATAGCCGAGGCCCAGGCAGCCGATCGTGGCCATCAGGACGCTGAACGTCGCGTTGACCCCAGCGCCCGAGGCGGGACTGGCGATCAAGCCGAGGAGCACACCGGCGCTGATCATCGGCCCCAGCCCGAGTGACTGGGCGACCGCGTGCCGGAGCCTCAGCGTCCGGTGACCGAGATCCGTCTCTCCGGCTGGCGTACCGGCGCCCTCAGCCTCGGCGACTTCGGCTAGACCCTCAATGGCTTCGGGCATGTCCTCTCCCTCCTCAGCGGGGCAGCCATCGGCGCCGGATCTGCTCCGTTATTGGCCGCCCACTTAAACCTCACGGTGGAAGACGAAGGTTCCACCACCCTCTCTCTTGTTCGTATACTTGATCAATCTCTGGGGGCGTTGTCAAGGCGATACAGGGCTGATCAGGTTGCCCGGCGGCGCTGATCTGCGCAGCTTCCTTCAGCGCGCGGACGAGGCGGGCGAACCCGTCGTCCGCATCGCGCGCAAGGTCAGCCCGGTGCACGAGTTATCGGCTGTCGTCAAAGCGTTCGAGCGCCGGGGAAACCCGATTCTGGTCTTCGAGAATGTCGACGGCGCCGAGCTTCCGGTCGTCGACGGCGTCTTCGGCTCACGCGAGCGGATCGCCCTTGCTCTCGGAGTCGATGTTCACTCGCTGACCGAGAGCTATATCGAGCGTCTCGCGCATCCGCTGGCGCCCGAGATCGTCGCCGAAGCGAGAGCGCAGGAAGTAGTCAACAGTGAGAACGTCGATCTCGGTGAGTTACCGATTTGCGTGCACGCACCGCTCGACGCAGGTCGCTACATCACCTCGGGAGTGTGCCTCGCCCGTGATCACGAGAGCGGTGCGATCAACACCGGCATCTACCGCGTGATGCTGAAGGCCAAGAATCGCGTGACGCTGAGCGTCGACTCCGGAGACGACCTCGCCCGCATCCTCACCACCGCGCGCCACCGCGGCGAACCCGTGGACGTCGCAATCGTGATCGGCGGTCATCCTGCGATCGCCGTCGCATCACAGGCGAAGATACCGATCGATATCGACTCGCTCGCGGTAACCGGCGCGCTCCTCGGCGCTCCCCTGCGTGTGCATGATGCGATCACCGTGGACCTACCGGTGCCCGCCGACGCGGACGTGATCATCGAAGGCCGCGTTCAGACCGGCGAGGGTGAACCCGAAGGGCCTTTTGGTGAGTTCTCCTACTACTACGGCTCGAGCATGGGCTGGGTGTGCGAGGTAACCGCGGTGACCCGCCGGGCAGATGCAATGTGGCTGGATATTCATCCGACGCACCGAGAGCACCGGATCCTCGCCTTCTCGCCGGCTCACGAGGCCAGACTGCTTCAGACGCTGCGTCGCTCCAGAGCGGCGGTCAAGGCCGTGCACATGCCGACGGAGACCGCCGGGCTGGTCGCGTGCATATCGCTGCGCAAGCGCCATGACGGTGAACCGCGCCAGGTTGCCATGAGCGCCTTCGGCGTCGATTCACTGATCAAGCACGTGGTGATCGTGGACGACGACGTTGACGTCACGGACCCCGGCGAGGTGGCCTGGGCGCTGACGGTACGAGTCCAGGCCGACCGCGACATCCTGATGATCCCGAACGCCATGGGCATCGCCGAAGACCCGAGTTCGTACAGCTACGGCAGCCGACTCGAGCCGCGCGGCCTGGTCACCAAGACCGCCATCGACGCGACGATGCCGCTCGAGGCGGACATCCCGCCGCGTGCCGATGAGCTTCCGGAGCGCTACGCCGGCCTCGACCCGCGCGACTATCTCTCGCCCGGCGCCGGCGATTGACGGGCGGCCCAGCTTCCCATCCCGTCCCAGCGGTTGACGATTCCGCTGTCGATCCCAAGGAGGTCGAGTGCACGCCCAACCGTGTGGTCGACGAGATCCTCAATCGAAGCGGGCTCGGCATAGAACGCCGGCACCGGCGGCATCACGATCGCCCCGTTCTCGGTGGCCTGCAGCATGAGGCGAAGGTGACCGGTGTGAAGCGGCGTCTCGCGCACGAGCAGCACGAGGCGCCGGCGTTCCTTGAGCACCACATCCGCGGCGCGCGAGACCAGGTCGCCGGTGGCGCAGTTCGCGACCGCGGACAGGGTTCGGATCGAGCAGGGGGCAACGAGCATGCCGTCGGTCCTGAATGACCCGCTGGCAATCGAAGCGCCGAGCTCGCGGAACGGATGAACGACATCGGCCAACGAGCGCACCTGTTCCAGTGAGCGTCGCGTTTCCTGGGCGATCGTCGCCCGACCGCTGTCGCTGATCACCAGATGAGTCTCGATCTCGGGTCGCTCGCGCAGGATCTCCAGCGCGCGGATTCCGTAGACCGCCCCGGAAGCCCCGGTGATCGCTACGACAATCCTTCTCTCCACCATCGGCGCAAATCTACCTTGGGTCAGTTGAAGCGGTGCCCGCCGTCGACATTGAACGTCTGGCCGGTGATCCAGGAGGACTCCGGGCGGACCAGGAAGCGCACGCAGTCCGAGATGTCCTGCGGCGTGCCAGGGCGCTGGACGGCCTGCTCGGGCACGATCTCGTCGAACACGTCGGCCTCCTCGGACAGCGCGCGCTCGGTGGCGATCAGTCCGGGCGTGACCGCGTTGACCGTGATCTGGTGCGGCCCGGCCTCGCGCGCGAGCGCGCGCGTGAACCCGATGATCCCGCCCTTGGAGGCCACGTAGGCCGACAGCCCGGGATAGCCGATGAAGAACGTCGCCGAGGAGATGTTCACGATCCGTCCGTAGCCCCGGCTGCGCATGACCGGATACACGGCGTGGCTGCACAGGAACACGCCGTCGAGGTTGGTCGCGAGCACGTGGCGCCACTGGGCGAACGTGAGCTCCTCGAACGGTATGTGGGGATAGATGCCGGCGTTGTTGACCAGCACGTCGATCCGCCCGTGCCGGCTGAGAACGTCCTCGGAGGCCCTTGAGACCGACTGCTCGTCGGTGACATCGACGCCGTTCTCCAGGTCGAAGATCTCGACGCTCGCGCCGTCCTCGGCCAGCCCCTCTGCGATCGCCGCCCCGATCCCGCTGGCCCCGCCGGTGACCACGGCCACCTGGCCCTCGAGGCTCAAGACTCCTGCCACAGCGTCCGCGTGTTCTCCCAGTCGTCCTCGTCGCCGTCGGGCGCGTAGTAGCGCACGCCGGGGAACTCCTTGGCCGGCGGGGTGTAGGTGCCGCGCTCGACCAGGCGCCGGATGTTGGCCCGGTAGACCTCGTCGACCGCGGCGTGTCGATCGGGATCGTGCTCGAGCCACAGGTTCTTCGGGTGAATCGGCTGCTCGTACATGCGGTCGAACAACTCGGTGCGCAGATCCTTCATCCAGTTCGAGTTGAGGTTCATCGCGCGGAAGTGACGGAGTGCCTCGATGTCCACGATGCCGGCGACGAACGTGTTGGCGCCCGACACGGTGTGCCCGAGCACGTTGCCCATGTAGTCGACGATGTGCGAGTTGCCGCCCGCGATGTCGTAGGGGTGTTCCATCTGGGGATGCACGTACACCGGCCCGACGTTCGGGCAGATCATGTAGACGTTGTTGAAGTGAGCGTGGGCGCGGTTCTGGAGCAGCCAGGTGCCGCCCGGATCCAGGCCGACCTGCGTCATCGGCACCGCCTCGCTGGGGCGGTAGACGACCTCGGCGCCGTTGAAGGCCAGCGCCCGCACCGCCTCCGGGTACTCGCCGTCCGAGCAGCAGATCGTCCCGATGTTGCCGATGTCCGGCGTGCGGAGCACCGGATAGAACGCGTCGATCCCGTCGCCGAACAGCTCAACCCAGCGGTCGTAGACGTCGTGCGGCGTGCAGGAGCGCTCGCGGCACCACAGGTGGTTCTTGGCCGCGCGGTGCACGACCTCCCCGGCCGGGGAGATCACGAACAGCACGTTGAAGAACCGCCGTTCGATCACCTCCGGCCAGCGCGCCTTGCACTGCACGATGACGTAGGTCTCGTACTGGCGGGCCAGCGCGGCCAGCCGCTCGGTCTCCGGTCCCGGGATGTCGATGAACAGCTCGTCGGCGGCCGTCACGTGCGAGATGTCGAAGATCTCGTCGGTGAAGCCGGTGAGCGCGCCCTCGGCCAGCGCGATCAGCTTGACCGGCATGTTGATCCCGATGATCGACACGGCGGCGTGGATCCCGTCCTCGATGATCTGGAGGTTGCGGGTGATGTCTTTGCGGGAGCCCACGCCGTGCACGATCGTCGACAGACCGACCGCCATGTACGGAGCCACGCCGGTTGATTTGGATCGGGCCACGCGCCCGTCTAATTCTGCACAACCGCGCCGGCCGGCGTCACCGGCACTTCGCGCTCGGGCTCGGCCGCGGCCGCGTGTGACGCGGCGCGAGCGATCAGCTCAGGCCGTGTCATGCGCAGCCAGGTGAACCACACACCGATGACCAGCACCATGGCCAGCGCGTAGAACAGCCCGACGTAGTTGACGCTCTTCCCGATGTCGGTCGGGACCGGGATCAGCGCCCCCTTGTAGGCCAGGATCGGCACCGAGCATCCGAGCACCACCACGAGGTAGCGCCACCACTGCCCAGGCCGGCCGCGCATGCTCCACACGAGCTTCAGGCCGACCACGACCACCGTGAAGTAGATGAACTGCACCATGAACGAGCCGACCGTGGTGGTCAGCGACAGCACGGCGAAGAGATCATTCGGCAGGCCGAACGTCTTGGCGTAGTTGGCCAGGTGGATGACCACGATCCCGACCGTGACGGCCGCGATGATCGCCAGGTGGCCGACCCAGGGTGTGTTGTAGCGCGAGGTCCGGGTGAAGACCTTCGGAAGCAGGCCGTCGCGGCCGAGCGTGAACAGCCCGTGGCCGACCACGACGCACATCGCCAGCATCACCGCCAGGGCGTCGAGGACGATCACGAAGTCGAGGATGGTGGCCAGCCAGCTGCCGACGTACTGGGTCGCCATCGTGTCGATGTAGGCGGGGTCGTTGGCCCACGCGCCCTTGGCCACCGCGTGGACCCCGTAACCGATCGAGATCGCGTAGGCCATCAGCACGTAGAACACACCACCGGCCAGGATCGTCAGCAGCACGGCGCGTGGGATGTCGCGGTGCGGGTCGCGGCATTCCTCGCCCAGCGCGGCGGCGGCCTCGAAGCCGACGAACAGCGTGACGCCGATCAGAATCCCGTCGAGAGCGTCGCCAAACGAGGTCGTGCTGGGGTTGAACACGGCCAGGGTGTTCCCGTTCGCGCCGCCCTTGGCGATGATCGCGATCGCCATGATCAACATCGGGATCAGCGAGATCACGGCGAAGGCCAGCATCGCCCGGGTGGCCACGCGGATGCCGAAATAGTTGAGCGTCTGAATGATCACCGCGCCGATCAGCATCAGCACCCACCACGAGATGTTGATCGACAGGTGGACCTGCAGGGCCGTCTGTGCCACGAGGGCAAAGCCGCTGGTGATGCTCGGGCCGCCCAGCCACATCATGCCGAGGAAGTAGATGCCGCCCGCGAGCACGCCCACCCACGGTGTCGCGCCCCGCGCCAGGTATTCGTATAGCGCCCCGGAGCCGGCGTAGCGGCGGGCGAACAGCGAGACCGCGTAGCCGAGGCCCAGGCACCCGATCGTCGCGGCGAGCACGCTGAGCGCGGTGTTCGCCCCCGCCCCGGTCGTCGGATTGGCGATCACACCCAGCAGCACACCGGCGCTGATGATCGGACCGATACAGAGCGACTGCGCCACCGCGTGGCGGAGCGTCAGGTGCCGCCCGCCGAGGTGTGGACCGCCGTGCGCGGGAAGGCCGGCGCCCTCGACGTCGGCGATTTCCTCGAGAGGCTCGATACCTTCAGGCATGTTCGCTCCTGTGGGTCGTGGGGGTCGTCGCTACCAACGGTGCCCCCGACGGATCGCCGGAGGGTGAGACGAGAACGGGTGTGGTGGGTTTTTGTGTTGCCGGCATCGCCGGCGCGAGCACGTCGTCGGCGAAGTCTTCGACCGAACGAGGGCTGCGCCCGATCACGCGTCTGGTGTGATCGGATGCCTCCAACGGCCGCTCGCGCAGCTTCTCGAAGTATTCGGCCAGCGCCTCGGCCAGCCACGGTGGCATCCCCTCCGAGACCACGTCGCGCGCCCACTCCGCGGGGTCGGGGTCGATGTGCTCGATGGGGCGGCGAAGCGCCATCTGCAGACGCCGGGCCAACTGCGTGAACGAGAGGCTTTCCGGCCCGGTCACTTCGAGCGGACCTGGGAGGGGCTCCGCCGCGAGCAGAACCGCCGCGGCCACCGCGCCGACGTCACGCGCATCGACGAACGGGCAGCGACCGTCTGCGCTCGGCGCGACCAGCCGGCCGCGCGCCAATTCCTCGACCTCGCCCAACAGGTTGTTGAGCAGGTATTCCGGGCGCAGGACGGTGTGGTCCACGCCGCTCTCGGCAAGACGGCGCTCGATCACACGGTGGGCGGCGCTCAGCTCGATCTCCCACCCCACGTCGGTGCTGCTCACGTACACGATTCGCCGCACGCCGGCGTTAAGTGCCGCGGCGAGCGCGTTCTCCTCGAGTCGCAACTGCTCGGGGACGGATGGCGTGAGCAGGAACACACGGTCCACGCCGGCGAACGCGGGCCCGAGCGAGCTGGCGTCGAGCAGGTCGCGCTGCGCACGCTCGACCCGGGGGTAGCGACGGGCGATCTCCGCGTCGGACACGTCGCTGTGGACCAGCGCCCGGAGCCGGCAGTGGCCGTCGAGCGAGCGCATGACCTCCCGGCCCATCACGCCGGTGGCGCCGATGACCAGGATCCGCGGGCGCTCGTCGGGCATTGCTCAGCCCTCGTGGCCCGGCGCGCAGTGGTGCGCGGGCGGGGGAACGTCGAGCGCCGGGTTGCGATCGAAGAAACCCTGTGGCTTGAGCTGGAACCCGATCGTCGACACCGGCATGACCGGCCAGTCCTCGGGCCGCGGCACGTGGTGGTAGTTCATCGTGTACCAGACCACGACGTCCGTGCCCTCGATCGAGCGGTCGGCCGCAGTCCACTCAGGGAGCCCCGCCCCGCCGGCGTGCTGATTTGGATAGTCGCCGGCCGGATAGCGCTCGTCGGGAGCGTACGGAGTGACCCAGAGGTGCTTGGTGGCGAACGCGCCACGACGGCACAGACTCGAATCGGGCGCGGCGAGCGGCACCATGTTGTCGCCCGGCATCAGCTTGTAGCCGACCGGCTCGCCCACGGCGTTTCGGCGGTCCGGATTGACCACGACCCAATCGCGGTGTGAGAGCGGGTCGATCAGGCGACCGGCCTCCTGCTCGGTTTGCAGCACGCGGCGGACCTGACGCCAGGCGTTGCCGTAGGGGTTCTCGGGGCCGGCCGGCTCGGACTCGCTGTGCACCTCGTAGACCGAGTTGCGCTCGCCGTCGACGTCGAAGTCCAGCCGCACGCAGAAGATGTGCTGGTGGTTCATGCCGTTGACACCCGGCGCGACCAGCGCGCCGAACTCCGGCATGTCCCCGGGCGCGACGGCCCGCGTGGCCACGATCCCGGTGGCCTTCACCTCGCACTCGATCGTGCCGTCCTGGTACAGGTACCAGAAGAACCCGTACTCGTAGTTGCCGACCGTCGACACCGATGAGATGACGAGCCGGCGCGATCGTCGTACCTCCACCTCGCCGGTTCTGAAGTCGGTGTGCTTCCACAGGATGCCGACGTCCTCCTCGTGCATGCAGATCGCGTTCTTGATCAGCACCGGCTCACCGGTTCCGTTCGACACGACCGCGTCGAAGTAGTGGATGTAGCCAAGGCAGTCGCAGCCCAGGGCGAGCGAGTTGGCCAGCGTCCCGATGTAGTTCTCCCCGATGTCGAACGGTGACTGGTAGTACCGGCTCGGCTCGGCGTAGGGCACGGCCATCTCGGCGAACGAGGCGCGATGCACGATCGGCCGCATGCGTCCCGCGTCCTCGTAGCCGACGGTGTGGAGCACGAGCCCCTCGCGGGGTGTGAAGCCGACCCGCACCCGCCACTTCTGCCAGGCCACCTCGTTGCCGTCGACGGTGAAGCTCGGCCCATCCGGCTGAGTGATCTCGACCGGGCGCAGGTCGGAGCGCAGCGGCCCGATGCGATCGGCGCGGTACTCGCCCGGCTCGTCCGGCACCGGGACGATCCCGAGGTCGTCCATCCGCACGACCTCGCCGCGGCCGAGATCGACGATCCCGAACACGCCCTCGATCGGACGCCCATAGCTGTTGCCGCCCGGATCGGGTCGGACGAAGGCGAGAGTGCGACACACCCGTCGCCCGGGGTCCTCCTCGGGCAGCCCGCTGTTGCCGGTGGGAATCGGGTCGACCGTGATCAGGTCGAGGTCGTGGATCCCGCGCCGGCGCAGGGCGGCCTGGAAATCGGGATGCGCCTTGGTCAGCTCCTCGCACTCGAGGTACTCCTCCGGGGTGAGCGCGGACTGGACGCCGGGTCTCGGCGTCCAGCGCTCGAGCCGGCCGTCGGTCACCGAGACGATCGCCTCATAGACGCACGCGGTGGCGCGGTCGTAGATGATCAGCTCGGCCCGCCGGCCGCCGTTTTCCTCGGCTCCGCGTCGCTTGTCGGGCTCGACCAGCGTGATGCTGCCGAAGCGGGCGCCTCCGTCCAGTCCCTTCTCACCTCGAACGGTCGCCACCGCACGTGCGATCTCGTCCGCGCTCAGCGGATCCAGAGGATGCGCAACCGTCGCCTCGACGGCCGCGCTCATGTCGGCTCCTCACCGGCGGGCAACCGCTGATCCTCGCTCACACTCCAGCCTCTCCGTCCGTCTCACTACAGCCCTCGGTCAGCGATATTTGATCAACCTCCTAGACACTTGTCAAGGAAGCCGAGTCTTTAGACTGCTCGCGTGAGCGCGGAGCCGACTCCCCGACCTCGACGTGGCGAGGGCCGTGACGCACTCCTACGCGCCGTACTCAGGGTCGTGGACAAGTACGGCTTCGCCGGCCTCACCTACCGCGCGGTCGCCGCGGAGGCGGGAGTCACCCACGGGCTGGTCAGCTACCACTTCGGCTCGCTCGACGCGATGATCTCAGAGGCCCTGGCGCTGGCCGCCGACGAGGCGATCCGCGACTCGCGGATGGCCATCTCATCGGGTGAGCTGGCCGCGTTCGCCAAGAGCATCAGCACGCTGGTCAGTGAGCAGACCGAGGCCCAGACCTACCAATACGAGCTCACGTTCGAGGCGCGCCGGCGGCGGGAGCTGGCGGGGCATATCCGCGCCCTGTACGAGAACTACTACGCGGTGATCGAGCACAGCCTGACCGCGCTCGGCATCCCGCGCGACCGCGCGCTCACCCGACTGGTGTTCGCGGCGCTCGACGGGCTGGTCCTCCAGCAGCTGATCTTCGGCGACGCGCGCGCCACCGATGCGTCGATCGAGCGGCTCCAGGAGCTATTGGCGCTGCTGGCCGGAGCCGACTCCTGAGCCGATGGGCGACCCGCAGCTCGACAGCCTGATCCGCCAGGTCAGCAACTGGGATCGCTGGGGCCCCGACGACGAACGCGGAACCGTCAACCTGATCACGCCCGAGCGGCGCCGGCACGCCGCGTCGCTCGTCCGCAAGGGCGCGGTGTTCTCCCTGGCGATCCCGTTCGACCTCGACGGCGTCCCCCAACTGCCGGTCACCCGCCGGATCAACCCGCACCACTGGATGCTCCAGACAGGTACCGACCTGCGCGCGGGATGTCAGGCCGGCGCGGTCGATGGCTGGGGCTACGCGGATGACGTCTTCGCGATGGCGACCCACGCGGCCACGCACTGGGACGGGCTGTCCCACATCTTCTACGACTACCAGATGTACAACGGGCGCGACTGCACGCTGGTCGGCGCGGCGGGCGCGGCGCGCAACGGGATCGACAAGCTGAGCCGCGACGTGGTGGCGCGCGGGGTCCTGCTGGACTTCCCGCGCCTGCTCGGCGTCGACTGGCTCGAGATGGATCACCGCATTTCGGTGGGCGAGATCGAGCGCGCGTTCGAGGCGGGGCGAGTCGAGCCGTTGCCCGGCGACGTCCTGCTGATGCGCACGGGCAACATGCGCCGGGCGCGACGGAACGGCGGCTGGGAGGACTACGTCGGAGTCGACGAGCCGGGGTTCGGCATCGAGGTGCTGCCGTGGTTGCACGAGCACGACATCGCCGGCGTGGCGATCGACAACTGGGGCTTCGAGGCGCTACCCGCCGGCCATCCCACGATCTGGCTGCCCGTGCACGCGGTGGCGGTCGTGCACATGGGGCTGTTGCTGGGCGAGAACTTCAGCCTCGAGGGGTTGGCCGAGGACTGTGCCGCGGACGGCGTGTACGAGTTCCTGTTCACGGGGCTGCCGCTGCCGCTGACCGGGGCGGTGGCCGGTCCGGTACACCCAGCCGCGGTGAAGTGACGGGGCCGAGCGCCGAGCGACCACGGATCGGGGGCATCGTGCACACCCCGGAAACTCCGCACTCGGCGTCGATCCTGCGGTGAATTCATATTCACCGGGACCTGGTACGGGTTTCGCCTCACTCGAGCAAGGGACGCGGCCGAGTGTGGCGTTTCCGGGTCAGGATCCGGACGGCGTGACTCCGCCGCCGTCCGAGATGGACCTGTCGAGCGCGACCGCGCGCGGGTCGTAGAACTCGACCGGCGCGTCCGAGAACGGGACCGCGCCGTCGGCCTGCACGTGCCACGTGTCCTGGAAGTACAGGCAGGTGCGCTCGTCGGCGGAGATCACGTGCGGATGCATGGAGCAGACCATGTCCTCGCGCAACTCGACGTCGAACGCCTCGCCGATCCGGGGATGCTCGATCATGGTCATGCCGATCGAGTGCCCGGTGACGTGCCCGAGCTTCCAGCCTTGGTCGAGGAAGGGCTTGGAGACGGCGCGGTGCACCTCCCGGGCGGTCGCGCCGGCGCGCATCACCTGCCGGCAGATGTCGTGGTACTCGACGTAGGCCTCCATCATTCGCTTGGACTCGTCGGACGGCTCGCCGGCGCACATCGGCCGTGAGAACTCGACCCAGTGCCCGCGCGGGCCGGCTATCTCGAGGCCGTAGATGAGCATGTCGCGCTCGCCGACCCGGCGCTCCTCGTCGGGCAGACGCATCTCGGGCAGCGCTGCTCCCTCGGGTCCGGTGAGGACCATGTCCATGGTCAGGCGGCGGGTGCCATGGCTGACGAACTCACGCTCGGCGACCGCCATCAGATCGGCCTCAGTCATCCCGGGCTCCCATGCGCGCATGACGGCAAAGACGCCGGCCTCGTTGATCCGCATCGATTCGCGCACGGACTCGAGCTCGTACTCCGACTTGACCGCCCGGGCCAGGTCGAACCCCTCGTCCCAGCGCACCACCTGGTCGGCCGGCAGCTCGACGTAGTCGCGGACCGGCATGACCAGGTCCATCCCGTATACCCCGAGCCGCTTCCAGCCGCGGTCGCGCATCCGCTCGGCGATCCACTTGCCCGGCGTCTCGGCGAACACGCGGTCCTGCACCCAGCCCTCGGCGTGGTCGCCCACCCACCGCCCCTCGCCGGGAAAGATGTTCGTGGGCTCCTCCTCGACCGGCAGCAGCACGTACGCGTAGCGGTGCAGGATGCGGAACCCCGACAGGTAGAACATCGCGCCCTCGAAGCCGGTGTACTCGGTGGCGCAGACGAGAACCGCGTCGAGCCCGTCACGCTCGGCGGCCTCGCGGACAACGCGGTAGCGGCGCTCGATGTCCGCGGCCAGGGTCTGATCATCCATAGGTATATATGATCAAATTTGCGTGTGGGGCGTCAAGGGGGCCGGCGGGGAGGGCGTCACGGTGGCGGACCAGGGGCGTCAAGACGCTCGGGCTGCGGGCTTCGCGGGCGCATGTCTCGCGGCAGCGCCCTGGCCTTGCGCCACTGCTGCTCGAACAGCGTCGTGAGCGGGGCGACCAGGTCCGGGTGCCTGACCGCGACCGTG
>DATFDC010000034.1:0-8798 GCA_035252415.1 Solirubrobacteraceae bacterium | reverse complement strand
GCAGCCGGCGAGGGCCAGCGCCGCCAGTGCCCCCGCGGCGGCGAACGTCAAGCCGCGGCGCATCAGCGGCGCCCCTCACGCGGAGGTGGTCAGCTGTGGCCGGCCGACCGCGATGTCAGGAGCGCGCTCGGCGAACCGTGCGGGCTGACGGCCGTGCCGGCGCGGCCGCCAGACTCGCAGGTACTGCGCCCCCGCGTAGGAACCGACCACGATCAGCAAGGCCAGGAACTGCGCCGCGAACGTCTCCCAGTTGTTGAACAGGCTGAGCCACGTCCCCATCCAGCCGGGGATGGTCAGGCCGTGGATCTCGGTGGTGCCGATCCAGCCCGCGAGCTGCATCTCGTTGACCTCCTCGCCGACCTGGACCAGGAGGACGAACAGGAGCAGGACGCCGGTGATGATCAGCAGCCGCCGGTAGGGCAGCCGCTGGTGCAGCGCGAACGTCAGCACCCCGACCGCGGCGGTGAACAGCAGCCCGATGACCACGCCCTCGAGCACGACGCTCGCCCCATAGAGCTCGCGCAGGTTCTGGAGGAACACCACGACCTCGAAGCACTCCCGGTACACCGAGGTGAAGCCGAGCAGCGCGAGCCCGAGCAGCATCCGCCGCTGGGTGGACTCGCCGTCCGCGCCGAGCAGGCCGCGCCGGCGCCGGTGGTGGTGGGCGATCCAGCCGGTCCAGTAGACCTTGTGGAAGAACCAGTTCATCACGATCAGCAGCACGATCAGCGCCGGGATGCCGGTCGCGGCCTGGATCGAGAGCTCCGAGCCGTGGAAGCGGCCGATCAGCCAGACCACGCCGAACCACGTGAGCACCCCGGCGCCCAGCGCGAGCCCGCTGCCGGCGGCCACCGGGCGGCGGTACACGCGGTTGGCGCCCAGGAAGCTGGCGGTGATCGCGGCGAGCACGAGGATCGTCTCGAGGCCCTCGCGGAAGACCAGGATCGCGCTGTCGATCACGACCGTGGTGTTGCTGAGTCGGTGACCGGCGTCGGTCGGATCGGGCGTCCCGCCCTGCGCGTGCCAGCTGACGATGACCAGCCCCAGGGCCACGGCGAGGGCCACCGCGGTCCACACGTAGAAGCTCGCGCGCTCGCCGGGTCGTTTCGCGGTCACCCGCCGCACCGTAGCACAATTAGGGTGCCCTAATTAGGGTGCCCTAATTACGCGGCGGGTTGGCGGCGGGTGCGGCCGATCAGGTGGCGACGGTCTCGGCGCCGAGCTGCTCGGAGATCGCCACGTCGATCGAGTAGTCGATCGGGACGACGATCACCGAGGGTACGTCCTTGGCCAGGGCCTCGCCGAGCAGCCGCGGGAAGTCCTCGGCGCTCGAGCAGCGCCACGCGGGCACGCCGAACGCCTCGGCCAGCTTGACGAAGTCCGGATTGCCGAAGTCCACGCCGAAGTGGCGGCCGAACTTCTTGTCCTGCTTCCACAGGATCGAGCCGAACTGCGCGTTCTCCCAGATCACGTTGACGACGGCGGTCTTGAGGCGCGCCGCGGTCTCGAGCTCCTGCGAGTTCATCAAGAAGCCGCCGTCGCCGCTCACCGCCACGACCTTGCGGTCGGGGTGCACGAGCTTGGCGCCGATCGCGGTGGGCAGCGCGAACCCCATGCCGGCCAGGCCGTTGGCGATCAGGACGGTTCCGGGCTCGTGGGCGGGGAACATCCGCCCGATCCAGAGCTTGTGCAGCCCGACGTCCGAGACCAGGATGTCGTGGCGGCCGAGCGCCGCGCGGAGATCCCACAGGGCGCGGGGCGGGCGGACCGGGAAGTGGTCATCGTCGCGGGCGTCGCGCAGGGCCCCCATCACGACCTCGTGCAGCCGGCTCGTGCCCGCGGTGGTCTGGCTGCGCGTGCAGGCGGCGGCCAGGCGAGCCAGCACGTGGGCGATGTCGCCGATCAACTCGACGTCGGGCGTGAAGTACTGGTCGACCTCGGCGGCGACGCTGTCGATCACGACGATCTTCTTGTCGCGGTTCGGGTTCCAGTGCTTGGGGGAGTGCTCGACCAGGTCGTAGCCGATCGCCACCACCAGGTCAGCGTCGTCGAAGCCGGCCATCTCGTAGTCGCGGGCCTGCAGGCCGACTGTGCCGAGCGCCTTGGGATCTTCGTAGTCGATTAGACCCTTGGCCATGAACGACTCCGCAACCGGGATGCCGGTGTTGTGCACGAACGATCGCAGGGCCCGGGCGGCATGACCGCGGATCGCGCCGTTGCCGGCCAGCGCCAGCGGGTTCTCGGCCGCGTCGATCAGGTCGGCGGCGCGCTGGAGCTCCCGGCTGCCCGGCTCGGGCTGGACCGGCGCATGACGGGGGAGCGGGCGAGCGTCGAGGGGGCGGGCCATGACGTCCTCGGGGAGCTCGAGATGGGTGGCGCCGGGCTTCTCGGTTTCGGCCACCGCGAACGCCTTGCGGACCACCTCGGGGATGATCTCCGGGGCGGACACGCGAGCGTTCCATTTAACGATCGGGCGCAGGATGCCGATGAGATCTATGTACTGGTGCGATTCCTTGTGCATGCGCTCGATGTCGGACTGTCCGGTCAGCGCGACAAGAGGAGCGCGATCCAGGAAGGCGTCGGCCACCGCAGTGACCAGGTTCGTCGCCCCTGGGCCAAGGGTCCCCAGACATACGCCGGCCCGGCCGGTCAGCCGGCCGTAGGCATCGGCCATGTAGGCCCCGCCCTGCTCGTGGCGGACGGGGACGAATTGGATCGATGAGTCGGCCAGCGACTCGTTCAGGTCGAGG
Source organism: Solirubrobacteraceae bacterium (assembly GCA_035252415.1). Lineage (GTDB taxonomy): Bacteria > Actinomycetota > Thermoleophilia > Solirubrobacterales > Solirubrobacteraceae > Palsa-465. Next base: position 6,048 of record DATFDC010000034.1, on the reverse strand, counting down.
GTCTCCTCGCCTGGAATCCCGAAGACGTACTGAACCCCCTCCGCCTCCAAGCACTCGACGAAAACCTCTGAAGCCTTGCGTTCGCCCATCTCGCCACCGTATCTAACCGAATCAACACATCGCCCCACCGCAACCCGGCGCGTTCGCACGTGTCTGGGCCAGAACATGCGCGCGGCGGCAGTGGGGCTCTCGATCCTGGCTGCGCTGGTCCTGGCTGGACCGGCGTCGGCCGCGCGCGCCAAGCATCGCGCGTCCCCCTCCCCTAACGCGAGCGCGGCGTCGGCCGCCAGCACGGTGTTCATCCGCGGTGGCGGCAACGGTCACGGGATCGGCATGAGCCAGTACGGGACCTACGGCTATGCCCTGCACGGCTGGAGCTACCAGCAGATCCTGGCCCACTACTACACCGGGACCCAGCTCGGGACGACCAACCCGGGTCAGACGGTCCGGGTGCTCCTGGGTGGCGGCTCGGCGGCGTTCGCCGGGGCGACCAAGGCCGGGGGAAAGACTTTGAATCCGAGCCTGACCTATGACGTGGTCCCGCTGGCCAGCGGGCAGCTTGCGCTGGTCAACCAGACCACCCACAAGCGGGTCGGCAAGTTCAACGCGCCGCTCACCGCGACGGGCCCCGGGCCTTTGAGCCTGGCCGGCCTCGGCGCCTACCGCGGCTCGCTCGAGTTCCGGCCGACCGGCTCGGGCGGCGTCTACACGGTCAACGTGGTCGGGCTCGACGACTACGTGCGGGGCGTGATCGCGGCCGAGATGCCGTCGACCTGGGGCCTCCAGGCGCTCGAGACCCAGGCGGTGGCCGCGCGTACCTACGCGATCACCACCGACGTGTCCGGGACCTTCTACAACCTCTATCCCGACACCCGCTCGCAGATGTACCGCGGCGTGTCGGCCGAGACGCCGGCCACCGACGCCGCGGTCGCCGCCACCGCGGGTCAGGTCGTGACCTACAACGGCGCGCCGGTCGTCACGTACTTCTCTTCGAGCTCCGGCGGGCACACCGAGAACATCGAGGACGCCTGGCCGGGCGCCAGCGCTTCGCCCTGGCTGCGCGGCGTGGACGATCCCTACGACGGCGCCGGGGGCGATCCGTATCACCGCTGGACCCGTCAGGTCAGCGTGACCGCGGCCGCCAAGGATCTCGGTCGTCTGCTCAAGGGCAAGCTGGTGGGGATCCGCGTGACCCAGCACGGCGTCTCGCCCCGGATCATGTCGGCCACGGTGATCGGGACCAAGGGCACCACCACGGTCACGGGGGCTCAGCTCCAGGGCGCGTTCGGCCTGCTCAGCACCTGGGCCAGCTTCACCACGATCTCGGGCAGCGCCGGCCACGCACCGGTGACCGGCGCGGTGCACGGCGCCAACGACCTGTCGGTCATCACCCAGCTCAAGCGCGCGTTCGGGCTGGTCGGCGAGCGCACCCCGGTCCTGCGGGGCCGCGTCGTGCCGGCGGGCCGGGGCGACTCGGTCACGATCGAGATGCGCGCCGGCAAGCACTGGCGCCGGGTCGGCAGCGTGCGGCTCGGCAAGGGCGGCTCGTATGCCGTCGGCGTCGGGCGGCCGGGCGTGTATCGCACGGTGTACCGCGGGCTCGACGGTCCGTCGGTCGTCGTTCGCTAGCCGCCCCGAGGCACTAGTCTCCGGACGCGGATGCCCGGTCCGCTGCTCGCCGTCGACGCACCGTTCGTGCTCTACCGCTCGTTCTACGCGCTACCGGACTCGATTCATGGTTCGGTTGGCCGGCCGGTCAACGCCCTGCTCGGCGCGACCAACCTGCTGCTGCGGATCGCGGCCGACCGTGGCCCGCGGGCGATCGTGATGTGCTTCGGAGCCGAGGCGGCGACCTACCGGACCGAGTTGTTCCCCGCCTACCACGCCGACCGGCCGCCGGTGCCCGACGCGCTGGCCTGGCAGTTCGAGCGCGCCCCCGAGCTGTTCAGCGCGTTCGGCTGGGTCGTCGAGTCCTCACCCGATCTCGAGGCCGATGACCTGCTCGGATCGCTGGCCGAGGTCGAGGCCGACGCCGGCGGCCAGGCGCTGATCGTGACCGGCGACCGCGACATGTTCCAGTGCGTGGGCGAGCGCGTGTCGATGCTGCTCTTGAAATCGGGGATCAGCGGCTTTGAGGAGATGGACCCGGACGCCGTTCGGGATCGCTACGGGATCGGGCCCGAGCTGGTGCCCGACTTCATCGCGCTGCGCGGCGACCCGTCCGACGGATTGCCCGGCGCGCCCGGAATCGGGCCGAAGACCGCGGCCACGCTGCTCGGCAAGCACGGATCGCTGGACGGAGCGATCGCCGGCGCCGAGCAGGAGCGTCCCCGCGTCGCCCAGGCGTTGACCGAGTTGGCCGACGAGCTGCGCGCTTACCGGGACATCGCCACGCTGCGCACGGCCTCGGTGAAGCGACCCCCCGATCGCGAGACCGACCTGGCCGGTGGCGCACGCGCGGCGCGGGAGCTTGGGCTGAACCGGCTCGCGGAGCGGCTGGAGAACGCGGGGAGCGTGGCGGAGCTTTAGCCGCGATGCCCGGCGAGATTCAGATCGAGGAGGCGACGGAGCTGTTCGACGGGCTCCCCGAGGTCGTCGAGCGGCTGGTCCGCCAGCTGTCGCGCTCGTCGCCGGCGCCCTCGGCGGCTGAGCTCGAGGAGCTCATCGGCTCGCCGGCGTGTCATCTGCTGCTGGCGCGGGATGCTGACGCCGCGATCGTGGGGATGCTGACCCTGGCCGTGTTCCGCATCCCCACCGGGCTGCGGGCGTGGATCGAGGACGTCGTGGTCGACGAGGCGGCTCGCGGTCAAGGCGTCGGGGCGGAGCTGACCAACGCGGCGATCCGGCTGGCTGGGGAGCGCGGAGCGCGTACGGTGGACCTGACCTCCCGTCCGTCTCGCGACGCGGCCAACCGTCTCTACCAGCGGCTGGGGTTCGTCCAGCGCGAGACCAACGTGTACCGGTTCGAGGGTCCCGCCCCCGACTGAGCGCGCTACGGACGACGGTAGGTGACGATGCGGCCGGCCCTGGGCCAGTAGGCGGTCCAGCCCGGCCCCGCCCGGGAGGGCGGAGCGCCCGCGCCGCCTCCGCCCGGGAGCGTCTCCGGATCGGTGCCCACCCCGAGCAGGCTACGGGTGAGCTGCTGGCCGGCGTCGAGCAGATCATCGAGCGCGCGAGACGTGTGCGCGGCCGTGACGACCGGATCCGTGGGGTTCTCCTGCAGCGCCTCGAGCATGGCGCGCCGCAGCAGCTCCTTCACGAACGACGCCGTCACGCCCTCGGTGCGCTCGACGATCTCGCGGGTCTGCGCCTCGGACAGCCGCAGCGGTAGCGAACGCCCGTAGAGCGAGAGCAGACGGTCGCGCCCGGTTTCGTCCGGCAGGTCGATCTCGACCGCCACATCGACGCGGCCTGGGCGGGCGGCCAGGGCCGGCTCGAGCAGGTCGGCGCGGTTGGTGGTGAGCACGAACAGCAGGTCGGCGTCGGCGGCGGCGCCGTCCATCGCATCGAGCAGGTCGAACAGGACCGGGCTCGTCCCCGGCCCGAGATCCCGGTGCTCGGCGACGAGATCGACGTCTTCGAGCACGATCACCGCGGGCTGCAGATCACGAGCCAGCTCGCTGACTCCGCCGATGGCATGCAGCGCGCGCCCGGTGAGCAGGAAGCGCGTATAGCCGCGCATCTGGCCGATCAGGTACCGGGTGGTGTGGGTCTTGCCGGTTCCCGGCGGCCCGTAGAGCAGCAGGCCGCGCTTCAGGTGCTGGCTCGCGGCGAGCAGGGCGTCGCGGTGCGCGGCGATCCCCAGCGCGTGGCGCTCCACACGGCCGAGCACCGCCTCCGGCAGCACCACGTCGTCGCGGGCGGTCCCCGGGACCTCGCCGAACTCGAGCGTCAGCCCGCCCATGGGGTTGAAGCCGACGTCGAGCAGATGGCCGCGATACACGTTGAGCCGGTGGCGAAGCTCCGCCAGGCGAGCGTGCACGGCCTGCGCCGCGTCGACCGGCAGGCCGGCGATCTCCACGCCGAGCCTCGGCTCGTGGTCGTGCTCGGAGGGGGCGCGCACCAGGATCACGTACCGGCCGTCGGCGTCGTCGACCAGAAGCACCGCGAGCTGCAGGCAGGCCAGCGTGGAGCCCGGCCCGTTCGGCAGGTCGACGAGCGCGGGCGCCGACAGGCGCAGCGGCGGCAGGTGCTCTCCGGTGAGGAGCTGCTGCAGATTCACCCCCTGGAAATGCGGCGGAATCGAGAAGCCGTGGACGGCGACCTTCCGGCCGGGCTCGACCGACCAGGCATCCAGCGCGGTCTGGAGATTCACGTGCTCGAACACCGGCAGTGAACGTGTGACCACCGACTGTTCGGTGGCGCCCTCGCCGAGGTAGTCCACGACGAGCGCGACAACCTCGTTGCGGTCCTGCGGAGCGGTGTGGATCCAGTCGAGGAACGAGCGAAACGCCGCCGCGAACTCGCGGGCCTCGGATTCAGATGCCTCCGCCATCGGCCAGCAACACTACGGGGTGAAACGCACGGTGATCACATCGCCGTCGGCCACCACGTAGTCGCGCCCCTCCAGTCGTAGCGTGCCGCGCTCACGGGCGCCGGCATAGCCGCCCGCCTCGACCAGCGCATCCCAGCCGATCACTTCGGCGCGGACGAACCCGCGCTGGATGTCGGAGTGGATCAGGCCGGCCGCTTGCCAGACCGAGCGCCCCCGGCGCAGGTGCCAGGACTGCGCAGGCTTGTCCTCGCCGGCGGTGAAGAACGCGATCAGGTGAAGCAGCGAGAACGAGCCGCGGATCACGGCGTCCAGCCCAGACTCGCTCAGCCCCAGATCGGCGCGCATCGCGGCGGCGTCCTCGGGGTCGAGCTCGGCCAGCTCGGCTTCGAGGCGGGCCGAGACGGCCACGGCCTCGGCTTCGTGCGAGCGGGCGTGCTCGAGGATGGCTGGCGGGACCTCGTCCGATCCCTCCTCGACGTTGGCCACGAACAGCACCGGCTTGGCGGTCAGCGGGGAGAGCAGCTGGACGGCGTCGAGGGCGTCGGCCGGCGGCGGGACGGTGCGGGCGGGCCGGCCGGACTGAAGCGCCTCGATCACCTGGCGCAGCCAGCCTGCCTCGGCCACCGCGTGACGGTCACCGCTCTTGGCCGTCTTCGAGACGCGCTCGAGCCGGCGCTCGGCCTGCTCGAGGTCGGCGTAGATCAGCTCGGTCTCGATCGTCTCGATGTCGGCCAGCGGATCGACCCGGCCCTCGGGATGGACCACGTTCGGGTCGCCATGGACCCGGACCACGTGGACGATCGCGTCGGTTTCGCGGATGTTGGCCAGGAACTGGTTGCCGAGGCCCTCGCCGCGGTGCGCGCCGGCGACCAGGCCGGCGATGTCGTGGAAGGCGATCGTGTCCGGCACGACGCGCGAGGCCTTGACGGTCCGGGCCACGGCGTCGAGGCGCTCATCGGTAACCGGGACGATCGCGACGTTGGGCTCGATCGTCGTGAACGGATAGTTGGCCGCCTCCGCGGCCACGCCGGTCAGCGCGCTGAACAGCGAGGACTTGCCGGCATTCGGCATCCCGACGATGCCGACCTTCATGCCAGGACCTCCGCCACTGCCGTCCCCAGCGCCGCGCCCGCGATCACGTCGCTCGGATAGTGAACCCCGAGATATGGCCTCGACACCGCGAACGCGATGGCCGCTGCGTACATGGCCCAGACCGGCGCGAGCGATGCATACGCGCGCGCGGCGGCGAACGAGGTCGTGGCGTGAGCGCTCGGGAACGAAAGCTGGGTGACCGTCGGGGTCAGGGGCGGCAGGCCGTCGAGTTCGGGACGGCGCCGGCGGACGATGAACTTGATCGTCTGGTTGACCGCGTAGGAGATCGCCACGGTCCCCACCCCGCGCAACCACGCCCGGCGGCGACCGTCGTTGCCCGACAGCGCCGCGCCGGCCAGCCCCAGGGCAAGCCAGCAGGCGGCGTGCTCGCCGGCGCGCGAATAGGCGGCCACCGCGCGCTCCGCTCCCGGCTCGTGGCCCCGCGTGCGCGCGAACACCAA
>DATFDC010000033.1:0-8788 GCA_035252415.1 Solirubrobacteraceae bacterium | reverse complement strand
CGGCGACCAGCGCGACGCTGACCGGCCATTGGACATTCGACGAGGGCTCGGGGACTGTGGCGGCCGACTCCTCGGGCGCAAAGCATCCGCTGACGCTCGCGGGCGGGGCGTCGTGGGGAGCAGGCGTCGTCGGGCCAAGCGCGCTGTCGGTGAACGGCAGCCAGCAGTACGCCGCGGCGACCGGTCCCGTGATCGACACGACCCAGAGCTTCACGGTGTCGGCCTGGGTGAATCTGAACAACACGAACGGCTATCAGACGTTCGTGAGTCAGGACGGCAGTCAGGTCAGCGGCTTCTACCTGCAGTTGCGCGGCGACAGTCACCGGTTCGCGTTCACGCACCTCGCGTATGACTCGCCCAGCGCGCTGGGCACGATCGCGACCGCGAGCGGGATCATCCCGCAGCCCGGCGAGTGGTATCTGCTCACCGGCATCTACAACGCGACGAAGGACACGATCTCGCTCTACGTCAACGGCAGGCTCCAGCAGACCCAGTCGAACTCGGGCAGCTGGGAGGCGGGCGGGCCGCTCGCGGTCGGCCGGGGCAAGTTCGCCGGCAATCTGGTCGACTTCGTCTCGGGCCGGATCGACGACGTGCGGGTGTACTCGGGCGTCCTCGGTGCGAGCGCGATCAAGCAGCTGGCCGGACCGGGCACGCTGACCGTCAACGCGTCGCAGGCGGGGCCCCGAATCAATCCGACCGAGTTCGGCGAGTTCCTCGAGGAGATCAACCACTCGGGCGACGGCGGCGTGTACGCCGAGCTGATACGCAACCGCGATCTCAAGGAGGATGCGAGCAGCCCGGTGTACTGGTCCGCGGTGACCGGCGGCGGGGCGAGCGGGAGCATCGGGCTGGACACGACCCAGGGGCCGACCTCGGCCAACGGCGTCAGCCTGGAGCTGTCGGTCGGGTCGGTGCCGGCCGGCGGGCGCGTGGGCGTGGCCAACGCCGGCTACTGGGGCATTCCGGTGACGCCGGCGACCACGTATCACGTGTCGTTCTACGCGCGCTCGAGCCAGGCTGATTCCGGTCCGCTGACCGTGGACCTGGAGTCGGGAAGCGGGCAGGTCTATGCGTCCTCGACGATCCCCGGCGTGACCGGGAGCTGGGCTCGGTACACGACGACGCTGACCGTTCCCAAGGGCGTGGCGCGATCGACGTCCAACCGATTCGTGATCTCGACCAGCGATGCCTCGGCCGCCGGCAGCACCCTGTGGTTCGACATCGTCTCGCTGTTCCCGCCCACCTTTGACGGGGTGTCGAATGGTCTGCGCGTCGATCTGATGAACAAGCTGGGCGCGCTGCACCCGGGCTACTTCCGGGTGCCGGGCGGCAACTACCTCGAGGGCGCCACGATCGACACGCGGTTTGAGTGGTCGGACACGGTCGGACCGATCGAGGACCGCCCAGGGCACTTCAACACCGCCTGGGGGTATTGGTCGGACGACGGGATGGGCCTGCTCGAGTACCTCGAGATGTCCGAGGAGGTGGGAGCCCAGCCACTGCTCGCGGTGTGGGCGGGCTACACGCTGAACGGGACGGTGGTGCCCCAGGATCAGCTCGCGCCTTATGTGACCGATGCGGTCGACGAGATCCACTACGCGGTCGACCCGGTCAGCACGTCGTGGGGAGCGATGCGCGCCGCCGACGGGCATCCGCAGCCGTTCGACCTGCTCGGGGTCGAGGTCGGCAACGAGGACTTCTTCGACTCCTCCGGCAGCTACAACGCCTACCGCTATCCGATGTTCTACGACGCGATCAAGGCGGCGTTCCCGTCAATGCCCGTCGTCGCGACCACGCCGGTGACCAGTCGGCCGATGGACATGCTCGACGAGCACTTCTACAACAACGATCCGAACTACTTCGCGTCGAACGCCCATCTGTTCGACACGGCCAGCCGCAGCGGTCCGAAGGTGATCGTCGGCGAGTACGCCACCACCACGGGCCAGCCGACTGGAACATTGGCCGACGCGCTCGGCGAGGCGGCGTTCCTGACCGGGCTGGAGCGCAATGCGGATCTCGTGCTGGGGTCGTCCTACGCGCCGCTGCTGGTCAACGTCAATGCGCCGAGTTGGCCGACCAACCTGATCGGCTACAACGCGCTGAAGAGCTTCGGCTCGCCGTCGTACTGGATGCAGGACATGCTGTCGGCTGGTCACGGTGACCACGTGATCGGGTCGGGGGTGGTGGCGGGCGCTGGGACGCTGTTCCAGGTGGCCAGCCAAAGCCCCGGCCACACTTATGTGGTGGTGGTCAACGACGGCGGCACGGCTGCGCCGATGACGGTGAATCTGAGCGGGCTGTCGGGTGGCGTGCGGGGCGGCACCGCCACCAGTCTGACCGGCTCTCCGAGCGCGATGAACTCGCTCGCGCATCCGACCGCGGTCGCCCCGACGACGAGCACGCTGTCGGCCCACGGGTCGAGCTTCAAGTACACGTTCCCGGCCAATTCGGTGGTAGTGCTCGACCTGACCACGTCCGGTGGCGTGGCGGCGGCGGGCAGTTCGCTGTCGCGCGGTGCGAAGACCACCACCGCGACGCAGATCGCCAGACAGGCGATCCGGAGCGGGGCGGCCAGCCTGCAGACGGCGAAATAGACGGCCGGGCTGGGCGGGCGCCCCGCGATCGGCGGCGCCCGCCCTGTGCTCTCTGGCTCGGTCAGGCGCTAGGCGGCCTGGGGCTCGGGGACAGCCGCGTTCAGCGAGCTACCCGGCTGCAACTCGGACTGCTTACGGCCGCTCGTGAGCCCGGCTGCGAGGACGCCGATCCCGGACATGCCGACCGCGACCCACACGGCGGGAGTGAACCCGTGCATGAACGCATGCGGGCCGGAGTAGCCGCCGTTGTGGATGAACACCGAGGCGAGGATCGCCACGCCGGCGACGCCGCCGAGCTCTCGGATCGCGCTGTTCGCGCCGGAGGCGACGCCGGCCTCCTCCCGAGGCACGCTGCTCATGATCGCGTCGGCCACGGTCGGGAAGCACAGCGAGGTGCCGATTCCGGCGATCGTGAACGCCACACCGAGTTCGAGATAGTCGACTCCGGGGCCGGCAATCGCGGCGACCCAGGCGAGCCCGGCGGCCTGCATGGCGAGCCCAAGGACCATGAACGGCCGGTTGCCGAAGCGGCTCGCCAGGGCTCCGGCGATCGGAGCGAAGATCATCGGGGGGAACGACCAGGGGAGCAGTCGCAGCCCGGCCTGGAGCGGCGAGTTGCCGAGCGCGGTCTGAAGCAGCTGGCTCATCAAGAACAACGCGCCGAACAGACCCGCGTACATGAAGAAGCTGACCCCGTTCGCCGCGGTGAACGAGCGATTTCGGAACAGCGCGGGCGAGACCATCGGGTTCGACGTGTGCCGCTCCCAGGCCACGAAGGCCGAGAGCAGCGCGGCGCCGGCGATCATCGTGGCGAGCACTTCCGGGCTCGTCCACCCGAGCGTGTTGGCCCGCACCAGCCCCCAGGTCAGCCCGAGCGTTCCGGTGAGCGCGAGTGCGAGGCCCGGGAGATCGAGATGCGGACGTGGGCCGTGGCTCTCGCTGAGCCGCGCGAGCGCGGCCGGGATCAGGGCCAGGCCGATCGGAACGTTGAGCCAGAAGATCCAGTGCCAGTCGATCCCCGACACGACCGCGCCGCCGACAAGCGGTCCGGCGGCGACCGCCAGGCCCGCGATTCCGCCCCACATTCCGATGGCCACGCCGCGCTTCTCGGCCGGGAAGGCTTCGGAGATCAGAGTGAGCGTGAGCGGGGTGACGATCGCCGCACCCGCCCCCTGCATCGCGCGCGAGATGATGAGCGCCTGGACGGTCGGGGCCACCGCGGAGGCGGCCGACGCCGCGGTGAAGGCGCCGAGGCCGAAAGCGAACATCCTTCGGCGGCCGAAGCGGTCACCGAGCGCCGCGCCGGTGAGCAGCAAGCAGGCGAAGGCCAGGTTGTAGGCGTTGACCGTCCACTCGAGGCCCGACAGGCTCGAGTGCAGGTCGACGCGCAGGACGGGCAGGGCCGTGGTCACGACCAGCGTGTCGAGCGCGGTCATGAACGCAGCCAGCCCGGCCAGCACGAGGGTCCAGGTCTGGCGAGGCGGGCTGGGGGACTGCTTGTGGGGGTTCATCACTCCTCCTCCGTTGGGTCGGTTGTCGGAGTGACGACGAACGAGCCGGGCGCCAGGGGACCGCCGCGATCAGATTTCTGCGATCCGTCGCTCGAGGAAGCGCCGCTCGGGCTCGGTGTGGGCGAGCGCCAGCGCCCGCTCGAATGCGGCGCGCGCCTCCGCAGGCCGGCCGAGGCGCGCGAGCAATTCAGCGCGGGTGGCGTGGAGGTACTGGTAGTCGGCGAGCTGCTCGGTTAGGCCCTCGACGAGTGCGAGGGCCGGCTCGGTCAGCCCCGACTCGGCCAGCGCGACGGCACGGTTGAGCTCCACCACCGGCGAGCGGGTGGCCTGAGCCAGCTCGCCGTACAGCGCCGCCACCTGGCTCCAGTCGATTCGCTCCTCGATCTGAAGCGCCGCGATGGCGGCCTGGAGGACGTACGGGCCGCGGCCACGCAGGGCGAGGGCGCGTCCCAGGGTTTGCCGCCCCGTCGCGATCTGCCGCATGTCCCAGAGCGAGCGGTCCTGGTCACCGAGGAGAATGAGCTCCTGGCCTGAGAAGCGGGCGCGACGGCGAGCGTGATGGATCAGCATCAGGGCGACCAGCCCGTGCGCCTCGGGCTCGTCGGGCATCAGCTGGGCCAGCAGCTGACCGAGACGGATCGCCTCGACCGCCAGGTCGACGCGGCTGGGCGGGTTGGAATAGCCCTCGTTGTAGATGAGGTAGATCACCGCGAGGACGGCGTGCAAGCGGTCGGGCAACAAATGCACGTCAGGGACCTGGAACGGGATGCCCGCCTGCTTGATCTTGGACTTCGCTCGGGTCAGGCGGCGCTTCATCGTCTCTTCCGAGACCAGGAAGGCGCGCGCGATCTCCTCAGTGGTGAGACCACCCAGCGCGCGCAAGGTGAGGGCCACCTGCGCCTCGAGCGCGATCGCCGGGTGGCAGCAGGTGAAGATCAGCTCGAGTCGCTCGTCCTCGATCACGACGTCTGTGTGTGGTTCGTCCACAGTCGCGGTGGGGGTTTCGAGCTGTCGAGTCTTGATCGCGAGGGTTCGCTCACGGCGGATCCGGTCGATCGCGCGGTTGCGGGCCGTGATCGTGAGCCAGGCGCCCGGATTGGCGGGCGTCCCCTCGCGTGGCCAGCGCTCGGCGGCCGCGGCGAAAGCCTCCTGGGCGGCCTCCTCGGCGAGGTCGAAGTCGCCGAGGAAGCCGACCAGTGAGGCCAGCACTCGGCCCCACTCCTCGCGAAAGACCCGATCTAGTGCCAGCTAACGCTCCACGAGGGGTCGGACCTCGATCGAGCCGCCTGGGATCCGGGCGGCTGGGACGCGCGATGCGAACTCGATCGCCTCGTCGAGATTGCCGACGTCGATGATGTAGTAACCGCCGAGCACCTCCTTGGTCTCCGCGAACGGCCCGTCGGTGGTCATTGTGCGGCCGTCGTGTACGTGCACCGTGGTGGCCGCTTCGATCGGCTGCAACTGACCGTTGGCCAGGCAGCGCGGATCCTGGGTCAGGGCCACGTACTCCTGGAACATGGACTGGAAGGCTTCCTCGCCCTGTGCCTGGTGTGCGTCCGGCTCGGCGTAGATGAGAACCGCGTATTGCATCTCGCTCCTCCTGTCGGAGAGGTTGGATTGTCGGTCCTACGACGAACGGGGATGGCCGTGGGGGACAAGCCGGTGGGTCCTACGTGTGGCGGGCCAGGTAGGCCCAGAGCGCGGCGCGCTGGCGCTCTGACCACACGGTGGCGCGCTTGCGCAGCGCCTCGTCGTCGCCGGACCAGCGCCCGGGCCCCCCGAACGCGTGGGTGAGCATCTGCTGGTGGGCGGCCTTCTCGAGCAGGACTGCCCGGATGACCGCATCGCTGATGCTGCTTCCGGCGGTCACGATCCCGTGGTTGACCAGGAACAGGGCGTGCAGGTGCCCGAGCGTGCCCGCCACGTCGTTTCCGAGCTCTTGGGTGACGATCAACTCGGCGGTCTGGGTGAAGCGGGGGACGTCCGGGGGGACGAACATCGTGCCCGCGTGGGAGACCGGGTACAGGGGTTGGCCACTTGACGCGAGCGCGATCGAGTGCGGAGGATGGGTGTGGACAACGCTGCTCAGGTTCGGTCGGGCCTTCAGGATCTGTAGGTGGATCGGCCACTCGACGTGGCGGGGGTGCTCGCCGGCCAGGACCTCGCCGTCGAAGCCGACCAGGATCACGTGCTCGGCGGTGATCTCATCGAAGCCGAACGTGGATGCCTTCATCCAGGCGCCACGGCCCCGCGGATCGCGGACCGACACGTGGCCCCACACGTAGTCGTCGTGGCCGTTGGCGCCGAGAATGCGGCAGCCGAGGGCGACCTGCTCGCGGAGCTCCTTCTCGGTCAATCGTGCCTCCTATTTATGGCCCCCCGGCGCTGGAGGGCCAGCGCGGGCCGGTCGGTGATAACGCCCTCGATCGCGGGGTTGGCGAGATAGCGATCCAGTGTGCGCGGCGCGTTGACCGTCCAGACAAGGCACGGGACACCCGCGGCTGTCGCCTTCGCGAGGGCCGTGGCGTCAGCGAGTCGGCGATGGACGACCAGGCAGTCCGCGCCTGTTGACGGCAGGCGTGTGTTGAGCGCTCTGCGGAAGCCGGTACCCACCAGCAGTCCCGTTTGGAGCTCCGGAGCGATTGCCTTGGCCTCGCGGACGACATCGTCGAGGAATGAGCTGACCAGGCAGCGGTCGAGGCCGAACGGTCGCAGCAGCGTGATCGTCTCCTCGATGTAGCCGGTCTCTTTGATCTCGAGGTTGAGGGAGATCCGGTCCTTGGTGAGCGTAAGGACGTCTTGCAGCAGGGGCGGCCGTTGGTTTCCGTGTTTGGACTTGAGCGCCTCGTAGGCGAGTGCGCTGGTCGGGACGGTCTTCACGCGCGCGTCATGGAAGACGACCAGCTGCCCGTCGCGCGTGCGGCGGACGTCGAGCTCGATCATGTCTGCGCCCAGGACGATCGCCGCCTCGAAAGCCTCCAGCGTGTTCTCGGCCGGCGTATTCGGCACGGCGGTGCCCCAGGCCCCGCGATGGGCGATGACCAGGCATTGATCGCTCATCTATCGAGCATGGCAGCGTCCGCGGCGGATGCGAACATGTGTTCGGATGGGATCGCCCGCCCGATATGTCGAACTTCACTGCCATTCGGCTTTCTCGTTCCTGGATGGGGCGTCGCTGCCGGACGAGCTTGTGCCCGCCGCGCTCGAGCTCGGCTATCGGGCGATGGCGCTGACAGACCACAACACGGTGTCGGGATCGATGGAGTTCGCGGTGGCCGCCCGGGCGCTCGGGTTGCGCCCGATCCACGGCGCCGAGATCGACCTGGCCGACGGTCGCCACCTGACCCTGCTGGTTGAGGATGCCGTGGGATGGTCGAATCTGTGCCGGATCCTGACCCGGGCACACGCGCATACGCGCGAGAAGCCGGGTCCTCCGTCGCAGGCGTTCGTGGAGCTGTCAGTTGTGCTCGAGCACGCGGAGGGTCTGGTGTGCCTGAGCGGGTGCGCGCTGCGCGGGGTGCACGACGAGTTCACGCTCCGGCGCCTGCTCGACGCGTTCGGTCCCGATCGCCTGCGAATCGAGCTCCAGCGGCCTTTCCTGTGCGATGACCGGGCGCGCAACCGGCGGCTCTCGCGGGTGGCGGGTGCTCTGGGTGTGCCGTGCGTGGCCACCGGCAACGTTCACGCGCACGCGCGTATCCGCGCGCCGCTCCAGGACGCGCTGGTCGCGGTGCGCCTGCACACGACACTCGATGCCTCGGAGCCCCAGCGGCGCGGCAACTTCAGCCACGTGCTCGCCTCGCCGGAGGCGATGGCCGGTCGCTTCCCCGAGCACCCGGAGGCGGTGGCCGAGACCGCGCGGCTGGCTGAGCGGCTGCGGTTCGACCTGACCAGCGACCTCGGGTATCGCTATCCGGGCGCGGAGGACGACTCGGCGATGCGCAACCTGACCGAGCTGTGCCAGGCGCGACTGGAGGGGCGGTATCGGGATGCGCCGGCGGACGTCCAGGGGAGCGCGGCGGGCCGGCTCGAGCAGGAGCTTCGGATCATCGAACGACTCGGGCTGCCCGGGTTCTTCCTGCTTCACCACGACATGCTGGAGCTGGCTCGCGAGGTGGCGGTCGAGGTGCGCGGCCCCGACAGCGTCAGGCAGCTGCTGCCGCCGGGACGGGGCCGCGGCTCGAGCGTGTCCTCGATCGTGTGCTTCCTGACCGGCCTCTCGCACGTCGATCCGATCGCCAACGACCTGCTGATCGGGCGATTTCTGAACGACGAGCTGACCTCGCTGCCCGACATCGACCTCGACTTCCCGCGCGACATCCGCGAGAAGCTGATCCCGCGCGTGCACGAGCGCTACGGGCACGACCGCTCGGCGCTGGTGGCGGCGTTCCCCACCTATCGCGCGCGGGGAGCGATCCGCGAGCTCGGCAAGGCACTGGGATTGCCGCCGGGCGAGATCGAGCGGGTGGCGCGTGGGAGCGAGGGATGGGACGCCCGTGAGGTGGACAAGGACATCCGGAATTCGAAGGGCAGCGCGACCGGGCGCTGGGAGTGGCTCGCGCGGCTGTCGGCGGAGGCACATGGGCTGCCGCGCCATCTGAGCCAGCACTCGGGCGGGATGATCGTCGCCACCCGGCCGCTGATCGATTGCTGCCCGATCGTGCCCGCGGCCATGGAGGG
>DATFDC010000032.1:0-10712 GCA_035252415.1 Solirubrobacteraceae bacterium | reverse complement strand
CGCGCGTAGTTGCCGAAGTAGTCGTCGCGCAGCTCCGGGTAGCGATCCAGACCCAGCTCGCGCCAGACCGTGTGCTCGAACGTGCGGGCCAGGAAGTCGGTGAGGAAGTACGTGCCCGGCTCTTCCTCGAGTGCCTCTCGCACCTCGGTCCAAGCGAACACGTCGTAGCAATGCTCGCCGGCAAGCCGCGGGAATCCCAGCGCGTCGAGCCCACCGTACGTCCCGCAGTCGCCGTATGCGAGGCCCACGACGTCGTGGCCCGTCGAGAGCTCGGCCACCGCACCGGCGATTCGCTCGGGATGGTTGTGCAGCAATGCCGGCACGGGGATCACCTCGAGGTCCCAGCCCCGCCGCCGGGCGATCCGACGCACATCCAGAGCCAACGCGCCGCAGGCGACGACCGCGCGGCTCATCCCGGGAAGGCCAGCTGGTCGATGAACATGTCGTTGAAGTCCGCCCGCCCCGACAGCTCGACGTACTCGACCTCGCGCAGGATCGAGTGCGCCTCGGCTCGCTCGCGCACCGACAGCGCGGCGATCTTCGCGCCCTCGCCGGCGACGTTGCCGGCCGACACGATCCGCGGCAGCGCGATCTTCGGAACCAGCCCGATACGGATGGCGCTCAGCGGCGTCAAGTACGCGCCGAAGCTCCCGGCCAGCAGCACCTGGCTGATCTCCTCGACGGCGATACCGAGCTCACCGAGCAGGATGCTCCAGCCGGTGGCGATCGAGGCCTTGGCGAACTGAAGCTCGCGCACGTCACGCTGGGACAAGAACACTGCGCGCTCCGGATCATCAGAGCCGCGCCAGTCGAGCACGAACACCCGCTCCTGTCCGATCTTGGTCAGCCGATCCGACAGCCCGGGATGCGCTGCGGCCGCGTCTTCGTCCGCCATGAACCGGCCCGAGTGGTCGAGCAGGCCGCAGTGAGCGAGCTCGGCCACCGCATCGACCAGGCCCGACCCGCAGATGCCGCGCGGCTCCTCGTCGCCGATCACATCCAGAGAGATCGAGCCGTCACGGATCTTCACGCCCTCGATCGCTCCCGGAGCGGCCCGCATCCCGCACTTGATCTGCGCCGCCTCGAACGCCGGTCCGGCCGGCGCGGCGGTCGCGACCACCCGGTCGACCGAGCCCAGTGCGATCTCGCTGTTCGTGCCGACGTCGATGAACAACCTGACACGCCGGTCGCGAGTCAGGCCGGTGGCCAGCATCCCGGCCACGATGTCGCCGCCCACATACGCGCCCAGCGACGGGAACACGAACGCCGGCGCGCGCGGATGCACGTCGATCCCGAAGTCGCGGGCGCGGACGTCGTCGGGGAACGAATGGGTCGAGACTACGAACGGCGCCATCGACAGCGGCTCGGGATCGATCCCCAACGCCAGGTGCATCATGGTCACGTTGCCGCACACGGTGATCTCGTAGACCTCGTGCGGCGCGACCGATCCCTCCTCGCAAACCTCGGCAACCAGCTCGCGCAGCGTCTCGTGCGCGCGCTCGCGCAACCTCCCGAGCGCCTCCGGGTCCATCATCGTGGCCGAGATCCGGGTGATCACGTCGGCGCCGAACGGCTGCTGGCGGTTCAAGAGCGACCGCACCGCGACGGGCTGCCCGCTCTCCAGATCCAGCAGCGTCGCCACCACGGTGGTCGTGCCAAGGTCGAACGCGATCGCGAATCGCCGCGTCGTGGTGTCGCCGGGCTCGATTCCGATCAGCTCCTGGTCGGCGACGACCGCGGTGACGTCCCAATGCGCGGAGCGCAGCACCGATCCCAACGAGCGGAGCACCTCGACCGAGGCGCGCGGCTCGAGGTCGTCGAGCGCGTCGAGCACGCGCTGGAGGTCCGAGCGCTGGTCCTCCATGGTCGGCTCGTCGAGCACCAGATGACGCTTCTGGATCGCCGGGCGCAGGATGACGTGGCGCCCGACTCCGGCCAGCGCGGCCTTGGGCCGGGTCTGGAGCGGCGGCACCTCGACGACGAGATCGCCGCGGGCGTTCGCCCGGCAGGCCAGCCGCCAGCCGTCGCGCAGCTCGTCGGCGGTGAACGCGCGCGGGTCCAGAGGCCCGACCGGCACCTCTCCGGACACGATCCGCACCTTGCACTTCTTGCAGGTGCCGTGGCCACCGCACGTGGAGTCGATCGCGATCCCGTTCCAGCTCGCCGCGTCGAACACCGGCGTCCCGCTGGGCACCCGCACCTCGCCACCCTCGGGGAGGAACCGCAACCGGACGCGCCCTGACCCGTCGTCCGGCAGCGAGGCGGCCGGATCCGCGCCTGCGTCCGCAAGCGAGAGCCGGCGGCGCTGCGGCGAGGGCCCGCTCACGACAACGGCACCCCCTGCGCCACCGTCGACTGCCGCGCGCGATGCGCCGCGATCCAGTTCGCCCCCCACTCGTCGTGGCCGAGCAGCAGATCGGCGGCCCGCACCGCATCGATCACCGGCCGAGCCGTCGACATGATCGCGCTGGTCAGGCCGGCCGCCATCGCCATGGGCAGGAAGGCGGCATTCAGCGCATGACGATCCGGGAGGCCGAACGACACGTTCGAGGCGCCCAGGCACATGTTCACCCCGAGCTCGTCGCGGATCAGGCTGATCGTGGCCAGTGTCGTGGTCACCGCCGTCGGGTCCGCGCCGACGGTCATGGCCAGCGGGTCGATCACGACATCGTCAGCGGCGATCCCGTAGTCGGCCGCCGCGGAGACGATCTTGCGCGCGCACTCCAGGCGCTTCTCGGGCGTCTCCGGGATGCCGGTCTCGTCATTGGCCAACCCGATCACCGCGGCCCCGTGCCGCGCCACCAACGGCAGGATCTCGGACAGGCGCTCGTCCTCGGCCGTCACCGAGTTGACCAGCGCGCGGCCCTCGTACGCCGCCAGCCCCGCCTCGAGTGCCTCGATCACCGACGAGTCGATGCAGATCGGGACGTCGACCGCCGCCTGGACGGTCCGCAGCATCGTGGCCAGAAGCTCCGCCTCGTCGACCAGCGGGATGCCGGCATTCACGTCGAGCATGTCGGCGCCGGCCTCGACCTGCGCCACCGCGTCGTGGGTCACGGTCGAGAGCTCGCCGGCCCGGAGGTCCTCGGCGAACTTCTTGCGGCCGGTCGGGTTGATCCGCTCACCGATCACGCAGAACGGCCGCCCCGCCCCGATCTCGACCGTGTTCGTGCGCGATCGCAGAACGGTGAGCGAGCTCATGCCGGGACCTTCTCCCGCCTCAGCTCGAGCAGCTCCTTGGCCTTCTTGACCGCGGCCGAGGCGTCGGCCGAGTACCCGTCGGCGCCGACCGCGTCGGCGTACTCCTGAGTGACCGGAGCCCCGCCCACCATCACGATGACCCGGTCGCGCAGACCCGCCTTCTCAAGCGCGTTGATGTTGGCCTTGAACATCGGCATGGTCGTCGTCAGGAACGCCGAGAACCCGACGATGTCCGGGTTGTGCTCCTCAATCTGCTCGATGAACTTCTCGGGCGCGACGTTCACGCCCAGGTCGATCACGTGGAAGCCGGCGCCCTCGAGCATGATGTTGCACAGGTTCTTGCCGATGTCGTGCACGTCGCCCTTGACCGTGCCCATCAGGAACGTGCCGACCTGCGCGGTGCCGGTCTCGGCCAGCAGCGGGCGCAGGATGTCGAGCGCGCCTTGCATGGCCCGGGCGGCGATCAGCATCTCGGGCACGAAGAAATCGCCGCGCTCGAACCGTGCGCCGACTTCCTCGAGCGACGGGATAAGCGCGTCGTAGAGCATCCGCTCGGGCTCGAGTCCTTGTTCGAGACCCTCATTCACGCCGTCGCGAACGGCCGGCGCGTTGCCCACCAGCGTCTCGTCATAGAGCAGCTGGAGGATCTCCTCATCGGTCATGCAGCCCGTTCTCCTTGCTCGTGGTGGCCGAGGCGACGGCTGAGCGCCCGCGCCTCGCTGATCAAAACCTGTTGCAGCTCGTCAATGCGCTCCGGGGTCATCCGGAGCGTCGGACCCGAGATGCTGAGCGCGGCGATCACTTCGCCCCGTGCTCCTCGCACCGGCGCGGCGATCGCCGACAGGCCAACCTCGAGCTCGTCGATCGATGTGGCAAAGCCGTCCCGCGCGACCGCTCCAAGCTCGCGCGTCGTCGCGGTGCCGGCCGGCTCGGCCGGGGCCGCTGCGCGACCGAACGCAGCGAACACCTTGCCGTTCGCCGAATGCTCGTAGCCGACCGCGCGCCCGAGCCACTGTCCGGCGCCGAGGAAGTGCCGGCTGTCCACCTGAGCCACGTGCTCGACCCCGTCATGCGCGGGGACGGCGAGGTTGATTGTCTCGCCGGACGCCTCCGACAGCGCGTCGAGTGAGGGGCGCGCCAGCTCCACCAGGTTGCGCTCGAGCATGCTGCGCTCGGCCACCCGGAGAATGG
Organism: Solirubrobacteraceae bacterium; assembly: GCA_035252415.1. Lineage (GTDB taxonomy): Bacteria > Actinomycetota > Thermoleophilia > Solirubrobacterales > Solirubrobacteraceae > Palsa-465. The sequence continues at coordinate 6,320 of DATFDC010000032.1, read as the reverse complement.
CCGGCCCGGGTCGCAGGCGGCCGCGCTCGCCGTCCTGCTCGATCAGGCCGCGGCGCTCGAGCGCGCTGACCAGGCGCGAGGCGGTGCTCTTGGGGAGGCCGGCGGCGGACGCCAGGTCGGTCAGGGCGACCGGCTCCTCTGACTCGAGCACGCGCAGCAGGAGGTCGGCGCCGCGGTCGACCGCTGTCGTACCCTGCGCGCCGCCCACGCCACTCGATCCATTTGCTTGGAACTGTTGTTCCACGCTAGATAAGGTTACAGATCAACGCCGCCAGGTCAACCCCCGAACCGCGAGGAGCCCGCCGTGTTCGTGAACTCGATGCCCCGCTACGAGATCCTCAGCGAAGACGCGATGGATGTGATCGACCGCGGCTGGCGCCGCCTGGTGTCCGAGATCGGGATCGAGTTTCTGCTTCCCGAGGCGGTCGAGGTCCTGGTCAAGGCCGGCCAAACCCTCGAGGACGAGAACCGGATCCGCTTCGACCCCGAGTTCATCCTCGAGCAGGTGGCGAAGGCACCGCGCGAGTTCGACCTGCAGGCGCGCAACCCGGCCAACACCGCCCACATCGGGGGCGACCACATGGTGTTCGCGCCGGTATACGGGCCGCCGTTCATTCGCGAGGGCGACGTGCGGCGCGACGCCAAGATGGTCGACTTCGAGAACCTGGTCAAGCTCTGCCAGGCGTTCGAGCAACTCGACTCGCCCGGGGGGACGATCTGCGAGCCCGAGGACCGGCCGCTCGACTCGCGGCACCTCGACATGGTGTTCGCGCTGCAGACGCTGTCGGACAAGCCGTACATGGGCTCGGTCACGTCCGGCCCGAACGCGGCGGACACGATCAAGATGGGCGAGATCCTGTTCGGGGGCCGTGAACAGATCGAGCGCGCGCCGGTGTCGATCAGCCTGATCAACGTGAACTCCCCGCTCCGCTACGACGATCGCATGCTCGGCGCGATGGTCGAGTACGTCAGAGCCAACCAGGCCGTCGTGATCAGCCCGTTCCTGCTCATGGGCGCGATGTCGCCGGTGTCGCTGCCCGCCACGCTCGTGCAGCAGGTGGCCGAGGCGCTGGCCGGCATCGCGCTGGCCCAGACGATCCGGCCAGGCGCCCCCGTGGTGTTCGGGAGCTTCCTGTCGAATACCGACATGCAGTCGGGCTCGCCCTCGTTCGGCACCCCGGAGTCCGGGCTCGGCGTGCTGTGCACGGGGCAGATCGCGCGGCGCTTCGGCCTGCCCTGGCGGGGCGGCGGCGGCCTGAACGCGTCCCAGACGGTCGACGCCCAGGCCGCCTACGAGTCGCTGATGACGCTCCTCCCCACCTTCCTGGCCGGAACCAACTTCGTCATGCACTCGGCGGGCTGGCTCGAGGGCGGCCTCGTCTCCTGCTACGAGAAGTTCATCGTCGACGTCGAGCTGCTGCGCGAGCTGCGCCACGAGTTCACCCCGCTCGAGATCGACGAGGCGTCGCTGGCCTTCGACGCGCACACCGAGGTCGGACCGGGCGGGCACTTCCTCGGCGCCGCACATACATTGGAGCGGTTCCGCGAGTGCTTCTACCGCCCGCTGCTCTCCTCGACCGAGAACTTCGACCGCTGGTCCAAGCGCGGTGCCCGCGACACCACCGCGCGCGCCGGCGAGATCTGGCGGGCCACGCTCGAGAGCTACGAGCAGCCGCCGCTCGACGACGCGATCCGCGCCGAGCTCGAGGAGTTCGTGGTCCGCCGCCGCGCCGAGCTGGGCGATTGATCGCTTGACCGCCGCAGTCGGGCACCATCCGCGCATGAATCAGCGCGAGCTCCGGCTGCTGTTCCTCGTCGCCGGCGCGGTCGTGTTCTTCGACACGGTCTTCTACTCCGCGGTCGTGCCACTGCTCCCGACGCTGACCCGCGAGCTTCACCTGACCAAGGCGTCCGCCGGCGTCCTGACCGCCGGCTACGCGGCGGGAACCCTGGTCGGCTCGCTCCCGGGCGGAATGCTCGCCGAACGGGCCGGGCCTCGCGTCACCCTCTACACCGGCCTTGCGCTGATGGGCGGCTCGAGTCTCGCCTTCGGCCTGCTGAACAACGTCGCGCTGCTCGACGCGGCCCGCTTCATCCAGGGCGTGGGCGGCGCGTGCACGTGGGCCGGGAGCATGGTCTGGCTGATCATCGAGAGCCCGGCCGACCGCCGGGGGAGCGCGATCGGCGGGGCGCTGGCCGCGGGGATCGGTGGAGCGCTGTTCGGTCCCGTGGTCGGCACACTCGCCCACGGACTGGGCCGCGGCCCCGTGTTCTCGGCCGTCGTGCTGGTCACCGCCGGCCTCGCCGCCGCGGTCGCCATGCTTCCCCGGCCGACCGCGCCGCCGATCGACCCGGAGCGCGCGCCCCTGTCCCGGCAGCTTCGTCAGCCGGCGATCGTTCTCGGCATGTGGCTGGTCGTGCTTCCCGCCCTGGCCTCCGGAGCGCTGAACGTGCTCGCGCCGCTGCGTCTCAGCCGGCTGGGCGCGGGAGCGGCCGGGATCGGCGCCACCTTCCTGATCGCCGCGGCGGTCGAGGCGGTGATCAGCCCGGTGGTCGGCCGGCTCTCGGACCGGCGAGGCCGGATGCTGCCGCTGCGCGCGGGCCTCGCGGGCGCCACCGTCGCGCTGGTGCTCTTCACGGTCCCGCAAACGGCGCTCCTGCTGGCCATGGTGATCGTGCTGCAAACGGTGGCGCTGGGGACGTTCTGGGCCCCAGCCATGGCGATGCTCTCCGACGCGGCCGATTCGCACGGGATGAGCCAGGCCTACGCGCTCGCGCTGGTCAACCTGGCCTGGGCCGCCGGGCAGATCGCCGGCGCCGGCGGCGGCGGGTCGCTGGCCAAGGCTGCCGGTGACGGGACTCCGTTCGCGCTCGCCTCTGGCGTGTGCGCGCTCACGCTGGGGGTGCTCTTGGTGCAACCCCTGACCGGACGGGCCACCTGGCCCCACGGACGCCGAGCGGAGCGAGGCCCATAAGGGAAACGCGGAGAGGCCCATCACCGACTGCGGCGAGGCCCAAAACCGAGGGCGGCAAGACCCATCACGTCTGGCCATTCCCGTCGACCACCGATAGACTTCTAATCGATGACTGATATATCAGTCGTCTCTGAGGGTCGGGGCGGCTCCACACGAGGCCTCCTCGCCGACCACGCCTACCGGGCGTTGCGCGACCGGCTGGTCACGCTGCGCATCCCGCCGGGGGCGCCCATCGACGAGGACGCGATCGGACGCGAGCTCAAGATGGGCCGCACGCCCGTCCGCGAGGCGATCAAGCGCCTCGCCCTCGAGAACCTGGTCACGGTGTTTCCGCGCCGGGGCACGTTCGCCTCGGAGATCAACATCACCGACCTGGCGCACATCTCCGACGTGCGAGCCCAGCTCGAGGGCCACGCCGCATATCGCGCCGCCCAGCGGATCACCGACGCCCAGCGGGCCGACCTGGCCGGTCTGCTGATCGAGCTCGACGTCCGCCGCGGGAACGAGGACGTCGAGATGCTGATGGATTTCGACGCGACCGTGCACCGGTTCATCTACCGCTGCGCGGGCAACCCGTTCCTCGAGGAGACGCTCGGGCGCTATCTCAATCTCTCGCTGCGCATCTGGTACCTGGTCATCGACCGGCTGCCCCACCTGTTCGCCCGCGTCGGCGAGCACGAGGAGGTGCTGCACGCGATCGAGTCCGGACAGGCCGAACGCGCACGCGAGATTCTGGCCGGGCACATCGCGACGTTTGAGCGCGAGATCCGCTCGGTGCTGTGAGCGACCGCTACGACATCGTCATCGTGGGCGGGGGCTCGGCCGGCTGCGTGCTGGCCAACCGCCTCAGCGAGGATTCCGGCACGCGCGTACTCGTGCTCGAGGCGGGCCGCGCCGACTACGCCTGGGATGTCTACATCCACATGCCGGCGGCCCTGTCGTTCCCGATCGGTAGCCGCTTCTACGACTGGCGTTATCAATCCGAACCCGAACCGCACATGCACGGCCGGCGGATCTACCACGCCCGCGGCAAGGTGCTCGGCGGCTCGAGCTCGATCAACGGGATGATCTTTCAGCGCGGCAACGCGCTCGACTACGAGCGCTGGGGTGCAGACCCCGGCATGGAGGCCTGGGACTACGCCCACTGCCTGCCGTACTTCAAGCGGATGGAAACGTGCCTCGCCGGCGCCGATGAATGGCGGGGCGGCGACGGACCGCAGTTCCTCGAGCGCGGCCCCGCCACCAACCCGCTGTTCAAGGCGTTCTTCGAAGCCGTGCAGCAGGCGGGCTATCCGCTCACCGACGACGTCAACGGATACCGGCAGGAAGGCTTCGCCGCGTTCGACCGCACGATCCACCGCGGCAGGCGCATGAGCGCCGCCCGGGCCTACCTGCACCCGGTGATGAACCGGCCGAACCTCGACGTCCGCACCCGTGCCCTCGTGACCCGGATCAACTTCGACAACAGACGTGCAACTGGCGTACAACTGATACATCAGCGGCGTACGGAGACCGTGCAGGCCGGGCAGGTGATCCTGTGCGGCGGCGCGATCAACACGCCGCAGCTGCTTCAGCTCTCGGGGGTCGGCAACGCGCGCGAGCTCGAACGCCTCGGGATCAAGCCGCAGCATGATCTTCCCGGCGTGGGCGAGAACCTCCAGGACCATCTCGAGGTCTACGTCCAGCACGGCTGCACCCAGCCGGTATCGGTGGCACCCGCGCGGGAGTGGCGAAACCGGCCCAAGGTCGGGCTCGAGTGGCTGCTGCGGCGCACGGGACCCGGCGCCACCAACCACTTCGAGGCCGGCGGCTTCATCCGCTCCAACGAAGAGGTCGCGTATCCCAACCTGATGTTCCACTTCCTGCCGATCGCGATTCGTTACGACGGCTCGGCGCCCCAAGGTCACGGCTACCAGGTCCACGTCGGGCCGATGTACTCGGACGCACGCGGCAGCGTGAAAATCGTCTCGACCGACCCGCGCACCCACCCCGCGCTGCGCTTCAACTACCTCTCGACCGACCAGGACCGGCGCGAGTGGGTCGAGGCGATCCAGTGCGCGCGGCGCATCCTCGGCCAGCCCGCGTTCGCACCCTACGACGCCGGCGAGCTCTCGCCGGGCGCGGAAATCCACACCGACGAGCAGATCCTCGACTGGGTGGCCAAAGACGCCGAGACCGCGCTTCACCCGTCGTGCACATGCCGACTCGGTACACGCGACACGGACGTAACCGATCCGGGCACGATGGCCGTGCACGGCCTCGAAGGACTGTACGTCGTAGATGCCTCCGCGATGCCCTACGTGACCAACGGCAACATCTACGCGCCGGTGATCATGCTCGCGGAGAAGGCTGCGGATCTGATCGCGCGACGGTCGCCGCTAGAGCCGGATGCGACAACGTTTTACCGGCACGAGCCGGCGGTCGTGCACTGAACGCGGAGCGCAGCGAGGCGCGCAGGTAGCGCCGCAGGTGCCACACCATCAGGCCGGTCCACCAGGCGCTCGAGATCAGGTGCAGGTAGGCCATGGTCGACCCGGTGCTCGGGGCGAGCAGCAGCGCTATGCCGGTCACCGCCAGCGGCACCGACAGCAGCGCGAGGACGACCGAGACAAGCTCGTGCAGACGCGCCCGGCTGAACGCCCGGCGGATCCGGTCGACGCCCAGATCGGCCACCTTGTAGGCCACGAGCAGCACGGCCAGGGTCGAGATGCCAGCGTGGACCCAGATCACTGCGCCGGGGACCGAATCACCGCCGACGTCCAGGCCGTACAGGATCGCCCCGGTGGCCACGGTGGCGAGCAGCGGTCCGAGCGCGAGCAGCCCTCGCCGAGCCGTCGACCGCCGGACGTTCGCCGGAGCGGGAGCGGGAGCCGGCTCAGGGACGACCGGCTGCTCCGCCGGCCCGGGCACATCTGAGCGCTCCGGCCGGTAGGCCGTCCACAGGAAGGCGACGACACCGACGACGACGATGCCGAAATGCGGCCAGTGCGAAGCCAGCACCTTGCTCATCGCGTCGCCTCGAGCCGGTTAGCGCCGAGCGGAGCGCTGGACGTCGCGGATGGCCAGGCCCAACAGCACCCCGCCGCCGAAGATGAACCCGTGCTGGGTGAAGTGGATGGTGTTGTTGGAGTCGGCCAGGTGGTCGACGAACGGCATCAGCAGCACGATCTCGAGCACCACGGTGAGAGCGACCAGGAAGAAGGCGCGCAGCCGGAGGCGCCGGCGGGTGCGATCGATGGGGAGAGAGTTGGCTTCCATGACCTTTGCTTCGGCTCCTTGCACTCGAACTTGACTTTTATGCGCGGCTCTCGCCGCCGGTCCACGTCTCGGCCATCGCCTTGAAGC
>DATFDC010000031.1:0-7642 GCA_035252415.1 Solirubrobacteraceae bacterium | reverse complement strand
CTGCCGGGGAAGCCGGCCGTCAATCGCCGGCGCGCCCACGCGCCAGCTTTGCCATCGCGCAGGTCGCGCCACCTATTCCGAGCAGCCGGCGGAACCAGTTGGCTCCCTGAAAGATCTCCTCGGCTGACCACACGAGGAGCGCGAGTCGCGACACGAGCGCCGCGGCGGCCGCCGGCCGGCCGCGTGTACTTCTGGCAATCGCGGCGGCAATGACGGTGGTGATCAGCGGACCGTTCGGAAACTGGAAGATCGGGAACGAGCGGGGCATCAGCGGCGTCACCTCATGCGGGTCGGATGCCGTCGGTGATCGGGTCGTGGGCCGGTGCGTCGGCGCGGATGCTGTCAGCCACCGCGTCGTGGGCCGGCTCATCCGCGCTGGCCGGTCGTGCCGTCAGGTGCGCGGCGGCTTCTCGCACCCGCAGATCCGCACCTTCGCGTTCCAGGGCAAGTTCGGTGAACCTCCGCATTCGCTCCTGGGTGCTGGCGAGAAATGCCCGACGCTCACGACGGCGCAGCAGGTGAAAGCCAATTCGCACGAGCGGGTTGGGGATCGACGCGGGGCGGGAGACGGCATGGACCCGGAACTCGACCCGTCCGTCCCCAAGCCATTTCCATATCTCCCAGTCCATCTGTCCCATCTCGACATGTCCGGCGAGTGTCCGGTAGCTCCAGCCCCACACTTGCGCGCGCTGGCCGTCAAACTGGCGCGTCTCCTCGTACACGTCGCAGACGCGGACGCCGGCGAACAGGTGCAGTACGCGGAGGGCCTTCAGCTTCAACAGCATGTCCCGCTGCGCGAGGGGAAGCTCCGGGTCGTAATAGGCGCGCACGATCGACGGGTCCGCGAACTCGTAGCCCTGCATCAGCCGACGGGCGATTTGCCAACTGCCGGCATCCACCGGTGGCCCTGGCGGCTCGTCCGGCAGGCGCTGGCAGACGTCGGTCACGTCCCACTCGCGGGCTGCGGTGCCGTCACGGAGCGCGGCCGGATCGAAATTCAGCGGCTTGTCGGCGAGCGCGGCGAGGCGGCGGGCCATGCCGGGTGAATCGGGGAGCCGTGGATCGCTCACGAGCTGATCGTTGATCCGCTCGGTGTGTAGTTCGATGCCGCCCGTCATGCGGCCGCCGGACAGGCGTACGACGCGCTCAAGGAACGAGATCCACATGTGAGCCTGCACCTCCTTGGCCATCCGCAGCCGGTGGTAGAGGAGGTGGACGAGCCGGCTGCTGCTGCGGGCCCACGACTCGATCTCGAACACGAGCCGCCCCTCGCCGTCCTGCCCGATGCGGAACTCGATCTGCCCGGCTTCGAGGTGACCGGCGAGCGTCGCCAGCCGGAACGATCGGGAGTCAGCGTGCACGACCCGGACCGGGCCATCCCATGGGCCGGGCATCCGTACGACGAATTCATCGCCGACCGATAGCCGCCCGCGTCCGCCGTCCACGCGCTGGAAGCGGGCGAAGGTCGTGGGTGCGGCGGCGTTCGGATCGCGCTGGATCGCGTCCATGAGCTCGTCGGCGCCGAGCCGGCAGTCGCGGATCCAGGTGCGGTAGCGGCGGTGATAGAGCGGTCCGGTGCCGTCGGTCGTACCCTGCACCTCCTCGGCGCTGACGCCGGTGGGCAGCTCCGGGAGCGGCGGCGGGGTCGAGGGGAACGCCTCCTGGCGGTGCATCGGCGTTGTCCGCCACATGTAGTCCCACGAGGTCAGCGCGATTCCCACCGGCCAAGTGGCCGCGGTGAGCCAGCGGCGGCTGGGAGCGGGTCGCTTCGGCATGGACCTCGAACGTACCCACAGACAAAGACGAACAACCTTGTTCAGCAATGTGCTGGACGGGTAGTCGCGAGTGATGCTGATGAGGCGCCTCCACGACGTCGGCCTTCGCGACTGGCATATGCAATCACTTTCGCTTGGCTCGGTCGGGCTGTGCATCGCGCTGTGGATCCGGGCCAAGACCGTTGACCAAGACGAGCGGGGAAACGCCGAGCGACGGGCGCTATTCGTCGGCCTGTGGCCGCCGACCTTCTGGCTCATCGGCGATTCGCTGGAGCGGCTCGGTAGCCGTGCGCGAGGCCGAGGCCGTGCACGGTGGGCTGGATGAAGGCGTCATAGCTGGACGTGGCCGCAGACATCCGCGGGGGCGCAGGTGCGAATCCTGCCGACGGCACATATCTCGATGGTCCTTGAGACGGACGGTTGGCGTTTCGGGGGATTGCTTTCGGTTACGCTGGCGCACAGTCCGGGGGCCGCGGCATTCGAGCTGCCTCCACGACGCCCGATACCGCCACGGTCGATGCCGCGAACAAGACGCACACCCGAGCCGCCGATGCAGCGGTCAATCGCATGACGAGCGCCGTGCGAGCGCGGGCACGGGTAGCGGCACTCGCCGGCGCGCGCCCCGGCTCGTCCGCCCGCGACGTGCTGATGGAGATCTTCGATCTCGCTCTCGTCGAACCGGTGCGGTTTCGCACGCCGGCCGGGGAGTTCGTCGTGGGGGGTCCTGGCCAGAGCGACCAGCCGGCCTACACAGTGCGCGTGCTGGCGCCGCAGTTCTTTGCCGACGTCGTCGGCTTCGGGAACCTCGGGCTGGGCGAGGCGTACATGCGCGGGGACTTCGTGATGGAGACGGGCAGCCTCGAGGACTTCTTGACGCTACTGCTCCGCAGTCGCCTTGACGAGAAGGTGGGCCGGACCTCCCGACTCGCCTTGAAAGCCGGCGCAATCCGGCTGCAGGGCATGCTTCGCGGGCGTCGTGGCGCGATACAGCATCACTACGACCTCGGCACCGATCTGTTCGAGTCCTTTCTCGATCCCACCATGACCTACACGTGCGGGTATGCGCGCTCGAGCGATGACAGTGTCGAGGACCTGCAGCGCAACAAGCTGCAACGCGTGTGCGAGAAACTGCGCCTACAGCCCGATGAACGGATTCTCGACCTCGGCTGCGGTTTTGGCGGGCTGCTCATCTACTCGGCCGAGCAGTACGGCACGCACGGGGTCGGAGTCACACTCAGTCGCGAACAGTACGAGTGGGCGAACGCCGAGATACGGCGACGTGGCCTGGGTGACAGAGTCGAGGTTCTCCTGATGGACTACCGAGCGGCGAGTGGCACGTACGACAAGGTTGTCTCGGTGGGGCTGCTCGAACATCTCTCGCCGTCGGAATACGGCGCGTTCTTCCGCAAGGTCGCGGCCACGTTGAAGCCCAGCAGCCTCGCGCTCGTTCACGCGATCGGGACGAGCAAGCCCGGAAGCCGGCACGACCCGTTCATCCAGAAGTACGTGTTCCCGAACTCTCACCAGGTTCGGCTCCCGGCGTTACTGGCTGCCATGGAAAAGGCCGGCTTCGCGCTGCTTGACGTCGAGAATCTCGTGCGTCACTACGCGCTTACGGCGCACGGGTGGTTCGAGCGGTTTCGGGCGAATCGTCACCTGCTCGACACCCAGCGGTACGACGAGACGTTCTGTCGCATGTGGGAGTACTGGCTGGCGGCCGGTGTGGCAGCTGCCCGCGCTTCGGACGCGGCGCTGTACCAGGTCCTATTTCACAACGACCGGACCGGACCGATACCGCTCGCCCGCGTCTAAGCCGCGCGTCTAGTCATTCCGAATCGCACGCGCCCGACGGCGGGCCTGACTAAACGTAACCAGCCGCCCCTGTTCGATGTCGTACAAGCACAGCCGGACCGCCTTGAGCCCGTCCAGCAGCGACACGGTCGGAACGCTGCGGAGAAACTCGTTCTCCTCATTGGCCCGGGACAGGTGGTAGTTGGGGATCCGGGGATTCAGGTGATGCACGTGGTGCAGCCCGATGTTGAGGCTGAAAAACTGCAGGACCCGAGGGAGCTTGAAGTGAGAGCTGCCGGCGAGCGCCGCGGTGTCCCAGTCCCACTCGGGCGGGCTCAGCCACAGCGCGTCCTCGAACCGGTGCTGAACCCAGATCAGCCACACCCCGAAGCCGCTGGCCAGCCAGAACGTCGGTAATCCCACGAGCAGCAACTCGCGCCAACCCACCAGCCATCCCAGGCCGGCCAGCATGACCGCGAGCGCGAGATTCGTTAGGAGCTTGCTCCGGCGAAGGCGCGGCGAGTCGGACGCGAGCACGATGCGCGGCTTGATCACGTTGGCCCAGAACGCACCGATGCTGAACACGACCAATGGGTGCCGGCGCAGGTAGTAGGCGAGCCGGCCGCGCCGGCGCATGGCTCGGAACTCCGAGACGCTGATGATCTCGACGTCGCCGGTGCCATCCGCGGACAGGTCCCCGCCGGCAGCGTGATGGCGAATGTGGTCGTGGCGCCAACAGGCGAACGCCTGCAGTGTGATGAGGCCCGTGAACACGCCGAGCCACTGGTTCGCCCGGCGAGAGGGCAGGAACGCGCCGTGCGCGCAGTCGTGCATCACGAGGAACGTGCGAGTCAGGAACCCGGCGGTCGGCACGGCGAGGGCCAGCACGGCGACAAACGAACTGTCGACGAGGAGGAACATGGCCGCGAGCAGCGCCAGGTACGGCACGACGGAGGTCACCACATCCAGGAACGCCCGCCTCATGTCGGCACGCGCATACGGCGCAACCGCCGACTGCCGTGGCCTGCCTTCAGGCTGAGAGGCGGCTACCGCGCTCACGCGGACGGACCGGTACCGAGATCGATCGCGCCAGGGGCGATCTCCGCTCCCGCCGTCGGGATCGAGAGCGTCCGGTGACGACGCACGGTCACTCTCGCCGCGGCGACCGGCGCGATGGCCAAGATCATCGCTGCGATCATCGCCGGCCTCAGGGGAAGGACGCCCCACAGCCCGAGCAGGCCGATGGTTGGTCCGCCGGCCATGATCGGCATCAGGCCGGCGCGCTGACGCGGGAAGGCGAAGTTCCCGACGAGCAGCATGGCCAGCAGCGTGATCAGCAGCCCCGTGACGGCCGGTGACGCGCCGAGGCCGACCACGGCGATCGTCGCGCTGCCGGCGGGTGCCGAGGGCATGCCCTGGAATCCGGCCCTGAGCGCCTCGGCTGAGGTCATCCAGGAGCGGACCAGCCGCAAGACCATCGCGACGAAGTAGATCCCGCCCGCCCCAATCAACACCGCACCGCCAAGCTGCCGGTCGCCCACCCCCGACGCCGCGACCACCGCCCCGGGGAGGAGGCCGAACGTGACCGCGTCACATATGGCGTCGAGCGGCTCGCCCATGCCGCTCGAGCCGAAGCGACGCGCGACCGGCCCGTCGAACAGGTCGAGCAGGGCACCGACCGCGACGAACAGAGCGATCACGCGGAGCTGGGCGATCGGCACCCCCTTCACGCCAGGGTGAGCGCGCCAACCGCCGGCGAGCACGACCAGCCCGCCGTACCCGCACAGCCCGTGCGCGATCGTCATCCAATCGGCAAGGCTTGGGTGCAGAGACGGCCGCGCCCGCGGCTCGCCCCCAGACGAGTTCGACGCGCGCCGGCGATTGCCCATTACCGGCATGTCGGGCGCATACGCTACCGGTTAGGGTGGGCCGCGATCTAGTGGTCGGAACGCCTGCCTCTGCTCCGCTCCTCCGCCGTCGTGCCGTCGCGCCGCGCACCGTGCTGCTCGTCGCCATGGCGGGGGTGTTCATGGCGTTCCTGGACAACACGATCGTGACGATCGCGTTTCCGAACTTGCTGCGCTCGTTCCCGAGGTCGTCGCTGAACTCTGTCTCCTGGGTCTTCAACATCTACAACATCGCGCTCGCGGCGCTGCTCGTGCCGGCCGGCATCCTGGCCGACACGCTCGGGCGCCGGCGGATGTTCGTCGCCGGAATCGTGGTGTTCACGCTCGCGTCGGCCCTCTGCGCGGTGGCGCAGTCGGTTGCCTTCCTGATCGCGGCGCGTGCGCTCCAGGGCGCCGGCGCGGCGATCATCGTCCCGAGCTCGCTCGGGCTCGTGCTGCACGCGTATCCCGACCAGAAGCGCGCTCAGGCGGTGGCCATGTGGAGCGCGACCGGCGCGCTGGCCGCCGGCATTGGACCGTCGATCGGCGGTCTGCTCGTGGTCGTGTCCGACTGGCGCCTGGTGTTCGTGATCAACCTCCCGCTTGGTGTGCTGGCCTGGTGGCTGGCGCGGCATGAGCTGGTCGAGAGCCGGGCGCCCGGGGACCGCGTGCTACCCGACATGCGAGGCGCGCTGCTCCTGGCCATCGCGGTCGGCCTGCTCGTGCTGGCCATCGTGCAAGGCCAGACCTGGCACTGGGCGAACGTCAGGACGATCGCCGCGCTGATCGGAGCGGTGGCGGTCGGCGCGTGGCTCCTGCGGCGCTCGCTCAGCCACCCGGCTCCGATCCTCGACTTCGAGTTGATGACGGCGCCCGGGTTCGCACTCGTCAGCGCGCTCACCGTCGTGGGAGCCGCCGGCTTCTATGGGCTGTCGCTGCTCAACATCTTCTATCTGATCGATGTCTGGGGATACTCGCCGCTGACCGCGGGACTCGCGGGCACGCCGGCGCCGTTCCTGGCCGCCGGCGTGGCGGCACTGGCCGGGTGGCTGGTTCTCAGGCGTGGGCCCAGACCGCTGATCGTGCTGGGCGCGACGATCTGGGCGATCGGGCCGCTGATCTTGATCGGGCGCTTCTCGATCAGCCCGCACTACCTACTCAACTACCTCCCCGCCGCGCTGGTCCTCGCCATCGGCATCGGGATCGCGTTTCCCCTGGTCAGCAACGTGGCCGCCGCGCTCGCGCCGCGGGGGCGATACGCCGGCGCGACGGCGATGAACTCGTCTTTGCGTCAGGTGGGCGCTGCCCTCGGCGTGGCGGTGATCGTGGCCATCGTCGGCCACCCCCGGCCGGATGACGTCCAGGATGCCTTCGTGCGCGGGTGGGCGTTCGCGTCTGCCTGCTTCGGCCTTGTCGCGATCGGCGCGGTGGCGTTGCGCCGGACCGAGGCCGCACCGAAGATGGCGGCTTTCATCGAAGGGGTCCGCAGCATCGTGGCCGCCGACGCGCCGGCTGTCGCCGCGCCGAAGCAGGACCGGTATACGCAGTCGGTGATCCTGTCGTTGCGGGTCAGGCCGCCCGTCCTCGGCCAATCGACCGAGGACTTCATCGCGGCTGTCCCCCTGTTCGCCGGGCTGTCTCCCGGCGAGATCGCGGCGTTGGCCAAGCGGGCCACGACGGTCACGCTTGCCGCCGGCGGGTGGCTTTATCACGAGGGCGACATCGCCGACGGGATGTACGTCGTGCGCTCGGGCCGGATACAGATAATCGACGAGCGACGCGACGGCAGCCGGGATGTCGTCCGCGAACTCCGTCCCGGAGCGGTGCTGGGCGACCTGGCGCTCATCCGCCGGTCGCGCCGGACGGATGGAGCGAGAGTCCGCCGCGACGCGGTTCTGCTGCGCATCGATCAAGCGGCCTTCGAGGAGATCCTGGGCTCGAGCACGCACGTGTCGCGCGTGCTGCTCACGACGCTCGCCGAACGGCTCACGAACAACTCGCGGCCCCGGCCCGTGCGTCCGAGGCCGCCGGTGACGATCGCAGTCGTGAGCCTGGACCCGGACGCGGCCACGCTCGGGATCGAGACGCTGCTCGAGCAGGAGCTTCGACAGCTGGCCAGGATAATCCGGCCGCCGCGGTCCGCGGCCACGCGTCCGGGAACGGATCCCGGCGTGGCGCTGGCCGAGCTCC
>DATFDC010000030.1:0-4631 GCA_035252415.1 Solirubrobacteraceae bacterium | reverse complement strand
ATCGTCCTGCCCTCGGCGAACTGGTCGAGCGCTACGAGCGCCGCCGGCGCCTGGCCGCTCCGCCCGGCGGCCACCGCGGCGGCCGCGGTGATCCGGTCCGATACCGCGAGCGACCAGGCCCCGAGCAGGTTGGCCAGCCGGGCCAGGTCCGGGTCAGCGGTCAGGGAGCTCGAGCTCGAGCTCATAGGAGGCCTCGGAGCCGTGGGGCGCCTCGAAGCGGCCGCGGCCTGTGAGCTCGGTCAGCTCGCCGGTCGACGACCCGGACACCACGCCGGCCTCCCAGCGCGCCACCGTGCCGTCGAACTCGCCGGTCGTCTCGAGCACGAACGTGCCCCGCCGGCCGGCCACCTCGCCGTCGACGAGCTGCAAGCCGACGAACCGCGCCGTGCCATCGGGCTGGTAGGCCATCAACCACTCCGCGCTGCCCTCGCCGGCGATGTCGCCTTTGAAATGTTGGGTCACCGACGCTCTGGTCAGGCGCAGGCCCTCGCGCTCCTCGTAGGCGCTCTCATCCCACGAGGCCACCTTGAAACTGCCGTTGATCGTCGCCATCTCGGCCTCCTCTCATCAGGCCTTGGGAAGAAACTTCAGCATGGACACAGTTTCTTCCCAAGCGCTCGCAACATGTGTATGACTCATACACAGTAAGGTATCCGAGGGGGCGGGTTCGTAAACCCCGCGATGGTGGCCGGTCAGCTCGAGTCGCGCTGGAACGTCCGGGTGCCGAAGGCCATCCCGGCCGCGACCAGCGCCGCCCCCACCAGCAACCCGATCCCCACGGTGCCGTTGAACACATCGCCGTGGAACAGCGCCCGCAGGGCATCGACGACGTGCTTGACCGGATTGACGTTGGAGACCGTCCGCAACCACCCGGGCGCGAGGGTCATCGGCAGCAGGATCCCCGAGAGCAGCAGCAGCGGGAGCGCCAGGCTATTGGCGATCGCGGCCATGGAGTCCTCGGTGCCGGTTAGGAGCGCGACCGCGTAGGAGGCGGCGGCGAACCCGGCGCCTACCGCTCCCACGAGCAGGACGGCGAGGATCACCCCGCCGAGCGGGGCCCGCAGGCCGAACGCATAGGCGGCGGCGAGCAGCAGCGTCGACTGGACGAGCAGGACGAGCCCGTCACGCAGGACGCGGCCGGCCAGCAGCGCCACGCGCGAGGCCGGCGTCACGCGCATCCGCTCGATCACCCCGTCGCGCACCTCGGAGATCAGGCCGAAGCCGACGAACAGCGCCCCGAAGATCCCCAGCTGCACGAGCAGTCCGGGCGTGAACACCTGCCACGAGCTGCCCTGGGGGAACCCGGGCAGTCCGGCGACGCGCTTGAGCAGCGGGCCGAACAGGGCCAGGTAGAGGAGCGGCTGCATCACCCCGATGACCAGCCATACCTTGTTACGCAGCGACAGGCGCAGGGCCCGGGTGAACACCAGCCAGGTCTCGTTGGCAAAACGCACGTCGGCACCTCCTCAGGCGGCAATCGGCTGGTCGCGCAGCTCGCGACCGGTCAGGGACAGGAACACGTCGTCGAGGGTCGGCCGGTGGATCTCGATCCCGGCCAGCACCACCCCCTCCCGCGCCAGCCCGTCCAGCAATTCCGGCACCGCGACCGTGGCATCGGGCAGGCTCACGTCGAGCAGATCTCCTTCCGCACGCAGCAGGGTGGCACGGTCGATCCGCTCGGCCACGGCCGTGCCCGCGGGCAAGCTCGCGGGATCGGCCAGGCGCAGCGCCACCCGATCGCCCGACACGTTCGCCTTGAGCGCGTCCGGCGTCCCCTCCGCCACGATCGAGCCGTGATCGATGACCAGGATCCGATCGCACAGCGCGTCGGCCTCGTCCAGGTAGTGCGTGGTGATGAACACGGTGACACCGTGCCCGTCGCGCAGCTCGCGGATGTGGCTCCAGAGGTTGGCCCGTGACTGGGGGTCGAGTCCGGTGGTCGGCTCGTCCATGAACAGCAGCGGTGGCTGGTTGATCAGGCCGAGCGCGATGTCGAGACGCCGGCGCTGGCCCCCAGACAGGGTCCCGGTCGGGCGCTCCCAGGTGCCCTCGAGGTCCAGCCGGGCAAGAAGTCCACGCCCGCGCTCAGAGGCCTCCGCACGCGAGAGCCCATGCAGCCGCCCATGGTCCACGAGTTCTTCGCCGACCTGGGCCTGTGGCGTCGTGCTCCCGCGCTGGGGCACGTAGCCGATCCGCCGGCGAACCGCGACCGGCTCGCGGCGCAGGTCGTGACCGGCCACCGTCGCCTCGCCCGCATCCGGAGCGAGCAGCGTGGTCAGCATCCGCAGCGTGGTCGTCTTGCCGGCGCCGTTCGGACCCAGGAACCCGACGATCTCGCCGGGGCGCACCTCGATGTCGACGCTCCTGACCGCCTCGACGACGCTCGCGCGACTGCGAAACCGCTTGGCCATGCCTTCGGCCTCGATCATATAGTCAAAGTTGAACATAGTCCGATAGTCAAACATGAATAATCACGTTTGTCAATATCATTTGTGCGATGTCGGCCACCCGCCTTCTGATCCTCGGAGCCGTGCGGATCTTTCAGCCCGTGCACGGCTACTTCGTCCGCCGCGAGTTGCTGAGCTGGCACGCCGACGCCTGGGCCAACCTCAACCCGGGGTCGGTCTACAACGGTTTGCGCTCGCTGGCCCGGGACGGCTTCGTCGAGGAGGTCGGGACCGAGGCCGAGGGTGGGCGGCCGGCGCGCACGACCTACCGCCTGACCAGCGACGGCCAGACCGAGTTCCTGCGCCTGCTGCGGGAGGCGCTGTGGAACCTGTCCCGCTTCGAGCCCGCCGACCTGATGGCCGCGTGGAGCTTCGCCTGGGCGCTCACGCGCGACGAGGTGATCGCCGCCCTCGAGTCCCGCCTGGAGCAGATCGAGGCGTCGGGACGGGCGGTCGGCTTCGCGATCGAGGACATCCCGAACCACCACGACACGCCCGCCACGGTGGCCGAGCACTACCGGCTGGGCCAGGCCAGGCTGGACGGCGAGGCGGCCTGGGCGCGCCAACTGCTCGAGCGACTGCGCTCAGGCGAGTACTGGTTCCAGGGCGAACCGGATCCGCCCTGGAGCATCCCGCCGCCCGGTGGCGCCCGAGCGTCCCACGGCGGAGGCAGTTAGGGTCACACCGTGACCGAGCCCTCGATCGCGGAGCAGCGAACCCGGGCGCTGGCCCGGCTCGCCGTCGAGCTTGGAGCGAATGTGGCCCCCGGACAGGACGTGGTCGTGCTCGCCTACGACGTCGAGCACGCCGGCCTGGCGCGCGAGATCGCCGAGGCCGCCTACCGTGTCGGCGCGCACTACGTGAGCGTCGTTTACTGGGACCAGCACGTGAAGCGCTCGCGCCTGCTCCACGCCGACGAGGCGTCACTCGACTACACGCCGGGATGGTGGGACCGCCACATCGAGGAGTGCCTGGAGCGCCGGAGCGCGAGCATCGTGATCTGGGGCGACCCCCACCCCGACCTGCTGAGAGACATCGATCCCGCTCGGGCCGGGCGCGACAACATGCCGCTCACCGGCCCGCTGCACGCGATGCACGCGAGCGGCGAGGTGAACTGGACGGTTGTCCCGGGCCCCTCGAGCGGGATGGCGCGCCGCCTGCTCGGCACGGAGGACCCGGATGCCCTGTGGGATGTGTACGCGCCGATCCTGCGCCTCGACGCCGAGGATCCGGTCGCGGCCTGGCGTGAGCACATCGCCGGCCTGCGCGCCCGCGCCGAGGCGCTCAACGCGCGCGGATTCGAGGCGCTTCGCTTCCAGGGACCCGGCACGGACCTGACGCTCGGGCTGCTGC
The DNA here is from genome assembly GCA_035252415.1 of Solirubrobacteraceae bacterium. Lineage (GTDB taxonomy): Bacteria > Actinomycetota > Thermoleophilia > Solirubrobacterales > Solirubrobacteraceae > Palsa-465. Next base: position 831 of record DATFDC010000030.1, on the reverse strand, counting down.
GTGGAGCAATCTGGATCGCCGCCGGGTTCGGGACGACCTGGGGCCGCGAGATGATCGCCAACATGCCCACCGAGGAGGTGTTCACGACGCCCGACAATCGGGTCGCCGAGGGCACCGTGGCGGCCACGCGTCCGTTTCAGCTGATCGGCGGGCCCACCGTGGAGGGGTTGCGGCTTCGCTTCGAAGGCGGCCGGGTGGTCGAGGTCGAGGCGGACCAGGGCGCCGACGCCGTGCGAGCCCGCCTCGAGGCCGATGACGGCGCCGTACGCCTGGGCGAGGTGGCGCTGGTCGATGGCACCTCTCCGATCGGGCGCAGCGGGCTCGTTTTCAACGACATCCTGTTCGACGAGAACGCGACCTGCCACGTCGCGCTGGGTAACGGCTACTCGTTCACTGTCCCGGATCTCCCGTCCGATTCCGCGGCCCGGGCCGAACGGGGTTTCAACTCCTCGTCGATCCATCAGGACCTGATGATCGGAGGCCGGGAGGTCGCGGTCGACGGGCTCGACGCGGCGGGCAAGGCCACGCCGATCCTGCGCGACGACGCCTGGGTGCTCGAGTAGCACGGGGCGGCCGGCCCGTGTCAGGCCGCGAGCCGGTCGGCCATCGCCGGCGCGACCGGCGGCCACTGGTTGATCGGGTGCCGCGTGGCGCCCCACAGGTGCTGCACGGCATACGCGCGCCACGGCCGCCACCGCTCCGCGTAGTCGATCAGGGCCGAACGAGCACCGGGCAGCCCGAGCGCCTCCGCCCCACGACGCACCCCGAGGTCGGTGACTGGGAACGCGTCGGGGTCGCCGAGCGCGCGCATCGCGACCACCTCGGTCGTCC
>DATFDC010000029.1:0-4185 GCA_035252415.1 Solirubrobacteraceae bacterium | reverse complement strand
GCCAGAAGCTGCGGGAGCGTGCGCATGTCGTCGAACACTACGGTCCGCGGCCCTTCCAGGACGTCCGCCGGAGTCAGCCCGCCCGCGTACCCGAGCACGTCCATCCCAGCCGCCCGCGCGGCCTCGACGCCGTAGCGGCTGTCCTCGACCACCACGCAATCGGCCGGCGTGGCGCCCATGCGCGAGGCCGCGTGCAGGAACAGATCGGGCGCCGGCTTGCCGTTGGCCACCTCGGTGGCGCTGAAGATGTGGCCGGCGAACCGGTCGTAGAGACCGGTCAGCTCGAGCTTGTAGCGCAGGTTCTCGTGACCGCTGCTCGAGGCCACGCACACCGGATCCTCGATCGCCTCGAGCGCCTCGATGATCCCGGGCACCGGCTGCAGTTCGGTTGCGTACGCCCGGCGTATACGTGCCTCGCCACGGTCGAACCACCCCTCGGGCACCCGCCGGCCCAGCCGGGCCTCGGTCTCGGCCAGGATCACCTCGGGCGAGCGTCCGACGAACCGCTCGATCACCTCCTCCTCGGTCATCGTCACACCGACCTCGGCCAGCATCTCGACGTCGATCCGTACCGCGATCGGCTCCGAATCGACCAGCACGCCGTCGCAATCGAAGATCACCAGCCGGGTCATCCGACCACCACCTCGGCGCCGCGATGGGGGACCAGCACCAGCATGCTGCGCCGGGCCCGCTCGGGCTCGGCCGCCACCGGCCGCAGCGTGAGACCGGCTGCCGCGCGGAGCACCTCGCGCATCTCCATCTCGGCGAACGGCGCCCCCGCGCACCGGCGCACGCCGCCGCCGAACGGGATCCACGACATCGGGTTGGGAGCGGGCTCCTCACCGAGCCACCGGTCCGGCCGGAACTCCGAAGCGCCCACCCACAGGTCCTCTCGCCGGCAGGCCAGCCACAGGCACGCTGCCACCTGAACACCCGCGGGGATGACGTGCCCGGCGATCGAGGCCGGCTCGAGCAGCAGCCGCGGCGCGATGGTCAGGGCCGGCCGGGCCCGCAGGACCTCCTTGACCACCGCGTCCAGGTACGCGGGGTCGCCCTCGCGCAGACGCGCCTGCACGTCGGGGTGGCGGGCCAGGCGCTCGAACGCCCAGGCCAGCGACGCGGCCGAGCTGTCGTGGCCCCCGACCAGCAGGGCCACGAGCTGATCGCGCAGGTGCCGGTCGCTGGGCGGATTGCCGTCCTCGTCGCGCTGGGCGAGCAGCACGCTGAGCATCGAATCGTCGTCTGAATCGGCCGTGGCCCGGCGGCGGGCCAGCAGCTCGAACAACGTCGCGTCGAACCGCTCGACCGCGATCCGGAACCGCCCCCAGGGACTCCACGGCCCGAGGTCCTTGCGCACCACGGCCATGGCCAGCACCCACGGGAGCGAGCGCACGGTGTCCAGCGCGGCGTCGATCACGCCGCGCAGCGCCCCCACCTCCCCGGCATCGCGCGCGCCGAACACGACCCGGAGGATGATCTCGAGGGTGAGCTCGCGCATCCGCTCAAGCGCGTTCACGTGGCCCGTCCAGGTCGCGAACTCGGCCCGGGCCAGCTCTCCAACCATCGGCGCCATCGCCCGCATCCGCTCGCCGTGGAACGGCCCCTGCATGAGGCGACGCTCGCGCAGGTGCTCCTCGCCGTCGAGGAGCAGGATCGATTGCTCGCCGGCGAACGGGCGCAGGAACTCCCAGCTCTGCCCAGCCGGCGCGATGGCGGGATCCAGGCGGAAGACCGCGCGCACGGCGTCCGGGCTCGAGAACAGGACCATCGGCTCCTCGGTCCAGTAGGTCCGGATCGTGGCTGGATCGCCGTACCGCGTGTGCACGGCGCGCATGAACGCGCCGGGCCGGGCCATCCAGGCGATCGTCTGCCAGATCGCTGGCGTGGACGGTCCGGGCGGCAGCTGCATCGTTCGCAACCTACCGGCCGCAGCGACCCGGGAGTGGGTTGGTCAGCAGCTCGAAGGAGACTGGGGGCCGTCCTGCTCGACGATCACCTTCCTCACCACGGCTTCGTCAAGAGCGCCTGCGTTCTGGGTCCCGACCAGGGTGGGCCCGTCTGCTTCGAGCTGCTCAACCGCTGATGCCAAGTTACGTCCGCGACGCGAGCCGGACCAGACACCTCAGGTGTAGGTGTTCACACCCCCGGATGCCCTGGATGGCCGGGCACGGGCTGTCGTCGGGCTCCTCGCCGAGCGGCCGACGCCTAGCTCGCTGACAGCTCGATCCCCAACGCGGCGCGCAGGCCGCGGGACCCGCTCGGCGTGAGCGTGATCACCCGACTGTCCGGCTTGCGCCTGACCCAGCGCCGGCGGACCAGCGCGTCGCCCACCGCGTCGCCCAGCGCACCGGCCAGATGGGGAGCGCGCTCGGTCGAGTCGAGGCATTCGAAGGCCAGGCGCTGTCGTCCGGGGTCCAGAGCCGACACTTCGACGCCGAGCGTCGCGAACGTCTCCTCCGCAGCGGGACCGAGCTCCACGATCCCATCAGGTCGGGGGCGCAGCGCGGCGCGCTCGCGCAGTCCGCGATATATCGAGACTCCGATCTCGCCGCCGAGGTGGTCATAGCAGGTCCGGGAGGGCACACGAGGCGCCGAGGTCTCCGACGGGGCTTCGGCCAGAACCCGGCCGGTGATGCTGTCGAGCAGGGGAAGGAGCTGCTGCAGCCCGGGGTCCGCCAGCTCATAGACGGCCTGGCGCCCGCTGCGGCGCACCGACACAAGCCCGGCGTCGCGCAGCCGGCGCAGGTGGTTCGAGAGCTGGGGCAGGGAGACGCTCAGCTCGGCGGCCAGGCGGCTCACCGTTGCCGGACCTCCGTGGCCCAACCGGTCGATGACCCGCAGCCGCAGCGGGTCGGCCAGCTCCTTGAGCAGACCAATTCGTGGATCCTCACGCATAGTTATAGATTGCATGAATAGTCATTGCACGATTCAGGGTATGGTGAAGTGTAGTGGTAGCGCAGGGTCCGCTGAGACGACTGGCCGCCGGCACGCTGATATCGGCGATCGGAAACGGCGCCTGGTACACGAGCTGGGCGATCTTCCTGACCCGGTGGATCGGCCTCTCGCCCGCGGCGGTCGGCGTTGGCATGACGGTCGCGGGCGCGTGCGGGGTGGCGGCGGCGACGCCACTGGGCTGGATCGCCGACCGGGTAGGCGCGCGCGAGATGTTCGCGGGGTTGCTCGCGCTCCAGGGCCTGAGCGCCGCCTCCTACGCCCTGGTGCACGGCACGGCGAGCTTCCTGGTCGTGTCCTGTCTCGCCCAGGTAGCGGGCAGTGGCACCGGCGGGCCGCGCAACGCGCTGGTCCTCGGACTGAGCGATCACGACGCCCGGCTCGAGGTGCTCGGGCGGCTGCGCGCGATCAGCCACGTCGGGTGGGCACTCGGGGCGATCGTCGGCGGCGGCGTCCTCGCTATCGATAGCGAAGCGGGTTACCTTGCCCTGGTAGCGCTCAACGGTGCTACCTACCTCGTGTACGCGCTGCTCGTGTGCAGCGTTCCACGCGTCGAGGTGCCGGTCCGCGCGCGACGGGGCCTGCGCGTGGTCCGCGACGCCCCGTACATGTCGCTGGCCGGTCTGATGGGCGTGCTCGCGCTGTGCTGGGCGATGCTCTCGAGCGGTCTGCCGCTGTGGGTGACGCTCCACACCCACGCGCCCCGGTCGATCTCCGCCGTGGTCGTGCTGATCAGCTCGGTGGGCATCGCCGCCTTCCAGGTGCGGGTGAGCCGCGGGATCACCGCGCCGCGGGCCGCGGCCACCGGCACGCTCCTTTCGGGCTGCGCGCTCGCCGCCTCGTGCCTGCTGTTCGCGCTCACCGCCGGCGGAGGCGGCGTGGGGGTGATCGTGTTGATGGTGGCCGCCGCGGGCCTGCATCTGGCCGGCGAGCTGCTGTTCGTGGCGTCCTCCTGGGGCCTGTCGGTTCCGCTGATGCCACCGGACGCGCCCGGCGAATATCAGGGCGTGTTCGCCACCGGGGAGGCTGTGGCGCTGATGGCCGCGCCGGCGCTCATGACCACGCTGATCGCCGGCTGGGGCCAGCCGGGTTGGTTCGCGCTGGCCATGATCTTCCTGGTCCCCGCGGTGGCGACCGTCCCGGTGACGGAGTGGGCCATGCGCACTCGGCCGGCGTAGCTTGGGGGCATCGCGCGCGAGCAAACTGCCATTCGACCCATTCCCCGGAGGTGAA
>DATFDC010000028.1:0-6185 GCA_035252415.1 Solirubrobacteraceae bacterium | reverse complement strand
CGCGCCGCGGGGAGATGTGCGCCCGACCGAAGCGTTCGCGCTCGCAGGCGGGGAGGAAGAGTTCTACGTGAGCTACTTCCAGCAACCGGGTCGCGCCGAGGCGGAGATCCACGCCGACGTCCGCTCCTGGCTGCGCGGCTTTTACGTCGCGCTCGACGGAGAGCCACCAGCCGCGCCAGGATGGTTCACCGTTCCGCTCGGCGGCGCGATACGCGACCGCCTCCCCACCGACGCGCCACTGCCGCGCTGGATGACCGACGCCGAGTTCGACGTCTACGCTGCCGAATTCGAGCGCAGCGGATTCATCGGTCCGCTCAACCGTTACCGCAACATCGACCGCGACTGGGAGGACCTCGCCGCCTTCGACGGCGCGACCATCCGACAACCCGCGATCTACATCGCCGGCGAGCTCGACACCTCAACCGCCTGGCTGTCCGACGCCATCGCCCACCAAGGGACATGGCTCCCGGCGCTAACCGGCACCCACCTCCTCCAAGGCTCCGGGCACTGGGTGCAACAGGAACGCCCCGGCCAAGTCAACGACCTCATCCTCCACTGGCTCCACCACCCAACTGGCTGAGTCCACCGCGGCCGCACCAACCATGCCGCGCCGATCGCGGCGGCGATCGCGTCACCAACGGCGACTGATTGGCGTCCGGAAGCGGTCGCGGGCAAGGTCTCCGGTTGGATCGCGAAAGGGACGACACGAGCGGAGCCCAGGCGCCTTTGCCGACGCCCGCCCCTGCCCACGTGTCACTCGAACATCCCATCGAATTGCTTGGTCATGCTAGATTTTGCTCATGCAAGCAAGCATACCTGTGTGTAGCGGCGCAGGGTCGAACGAGTGTGATGGCCGGCCCGGGCGCACGCATGATGACGTCGGCAGCGGTCGGCGGACGTTCATCGAGACGGCCCGTCGCGCCCAGATCGTGCGGGCGGCGATCGACACGATCGCCGCCCTTGGCTATGCGAATGCGTCATACGCGCAGATCGCCAAGCGCGCTGGGCTCTCGAGCACCGGCCTGATCTCGTACCACTTTCAGAGCAAGGACGAACTGATCGAACAGGTCGTCGCCGAGGTGGTCGCCGCTGGACAGGCGTACCAGGCGCCTCGTGTTGAGGTCGCCGACGGCGCGCGCGGGAAGTTGCGCGCCTACATCGAGTCGAACATCGAATTCATGGCCGCGCATCCCGCGCACATCACGGCGGTTGCGTACGTCCTCGCGGCGCTGCCCCGCGAACGCTCCGGGCAGCCCGCACCTTACGCCGACCTGCACGAGCGCGGCATCGCCCTGCTCGAGCGCTATATGCGGCAAGGGCAGCGCAGCCGGGAGTTGCGCCGGTTCGACACGCGTGTGATGGCGCTCGCGATCCGCGCAGCGATCGATGCCATCGCCTACGAGATCGCCACCGGCCCCGAGCTCGATTTGAGCGTCACCGCACGCGAGCTTGGCCAGCTCTTCGACCACGCCATGCGCAGCCGACCGGACTCAACCAACCGCAGAAGGACAAGATGAGTACCGCACGCGTCGGCACGGCACGCCATGGTCCGCTCGGGCGAGGGCGCTTGAGCTGCGCGTCGCCATTGCGCGCGATCTCGCTGGGGACTCTCGCGCTCGCCGTCGCGCTGCTTCTCGGCGGGTGCGGTGGTTCGGCGTCCACCCCGCACACCACGCTGGCGCACTACCTCACAGCCTGGGGCCGCGGTGACTGGACGGCGATGCGCTCCCAGGTGATCGACCCTCCGGCCAATTTCACCACGGTCAACTCCCAGGCCTTCCGGGCGCTCGGAATTGCGCACGCGTCGTTTGCCCCCACACGGGTAACGGTCGCACGGTCGCAGGACTCGGCCACGGCGCGAGTGAGCGAGCGGTTCACGGTGCCGCACGTGGGCGTCTGGACTCCGGTTACCACGGTTCAGATGGTCAAGCGCCGCGGAACCTGGCGAGTCCGGTGGTCGCCGGCGACGATCAATCCGTCGCTCAGAGTCGGCGACAAGCTCGCGGTCAGGAAGATATGGCCGGCACGAGCGCCGATCACCGGCGCCGGCGGGACGGCGCTGACCCGACGTGCCGCACGTGTCGTCGTCGGTGTCGTCGGCCGGCGGATCAAGAACGTCGGCGTGGTGCGCGCCGACCTGCTGATCGCCGGTGCTGCCCGGGCCCAGGTCAGCGATGCGCTGACGCAGGCCGCGGCTCATCCGGCCGAGTTCGAGCCAGTGTTCACCGTTTCGCGGGCGCGCTTTGATCAGCTGAGGTCCGGGCCGGCTGCGCACAACGTGTACGCGGTGCCCGGAACTGAGTTCGAACGAACTTCGGCGCCGGCGGCGATGACCTCGCAGCTGGCCGCTCATGTCGTCGGTTCGCTCGGACCGATCACCGCACAGGAGCTCCGAGCGCTGGGCGCTCCATACGACGCGTCGTCGACCGTCGGTCAAGGCGGACTCGAGGCAAGCCAGGAGCGGACCCTGGCGGGTGACCCGAGTACACACATCGATGTCGAAGACGCAACCGGCAACCCGGTAAAGCTGCTGGCGAGCTTCGGAGGGCGGCCAGGCGCCGCCGTGCATACCAGCATCGATCCACGTGTGCAGCGTGCCGCTGAGTCGGCGCTGGCGCAGTCGAGGCATCCGGATGTCTCGATGGTGGCTATGAGAGCCTCGACCGGCCAGGTGCTGGCGGTCGTAGCCGATCCGCTGAGCACGTATGACACCGCGCTCCAGGGCGCCTACCCGCCGGGCTCGACGTTCAAGGTAGTGACCTTCACAGCGCTTTACGCGCACGGGTTGACACCTGCATCTCCGGTCAGCTGCCCGCCGACCTTAACGGTCAACGGCGAGCCGTTTCACAACGCGGCGGGTGTCGGCCCGGCTTCGACGATCGACGACGCTTTTACCGAGTCCTGCAACACCGCGTTCATCAGCCTGGCCACCGCGCATCTGTCGCCTGCCGACTACCCGGCCGCAGCCCGACTCTACGGTCTGGCCCGCACTCCGCAACTCGGCCTGCCGGCGTTCTCGGCCAACATCCCCGAGCCCGCCAGCCAGACCGAACTGGCCGCGGACGCAATCGGACAAGGACGGCTCACCTTCTCGCCGCTCGGCATGGCCCAGATCGCCGCCGCGGTCGATAGCGGGGTCGTGCGCGCACCACGGCTCGTGGACGGTGCGCCAGACGACACGCGGCCGCCATCGCGGCTGCCCGCCGGCCTGCTCACAGACCTGCGAGCGATGATGGCCCAGGTCACCACGACCGGCACCGCCGCGGGAACGGGGCTACCGCCCGGCACCCACGCCAAGACCGGCACCGCGGAATACGGCACCGGACCGGAATCGCAGCTGAAGATCGACGGCTGGCTGATGGGCTACTACGGCGACATCGCATTTGCGATCGTCACGCACAACACCGGCGGGCCCGATGGCGGCCCGGTCGATGGACCATTGATCGCGAAATTCCTCGACGAGCTCGGACCCGGGGCATGACCGAGCCCTCGGACAACCGGCGTGCGTATCCGACTCGGGGCTAGCTCACCCGGCAAGGCTTCAGAACGCCCGCCCGTGACTACCGGCAGACCAAGCCTCCGGTCGCTGCACAGCTGTTCCTGACAGAGGCGTCACGAGTTATCAGAGAGCACGCCGGCGGCGCACCGGTGCAGCGTGATGGGGCGTTGCGGCTCTGGTGGCGCGTTTGATCGAACGCCTCCTGCCATGGGGGTGAGCTGGTCTGCCAGCTTCGGGGGTTCACCCGAGTGCGATGGACCGGCGGGCTTCATTGTCCGGCCGACGCTCCGCTGGGACCCTCGTCACATGTCGATTTCGAGGCTTCAGATGAGCGCGCCGGCGGTCTCGCTCGAGGGCGTGACGAAGACCTATGGCCGTGGCGATCGGCTTGTGCACGCGCTCGATGACGTCTCGCTCGTGTTCGAGCGAGGGACGTTCACCGCGATCATGGGACCGTCGGGCTCGGGCAAGACGACGCTCGTGCAGTGCGCCGCCGGGCTCGATCGGCCCGACGCGGGGACGGTCCGGATCGGCACGGCGGATCTGTCGCGGCTCGGGGAGCGCCGGCTTGCGCAGTTGCGGCGCCGGCAGGTCGGGTTCGTGTTCCAGTCGTTCAACTTGCTGCCGTCGCTGATCGCTGCGCAGAACGTGACGCTGCCGCTGAGGCTCGCGGGCGAGCACCCGCGCCGGCGAGTTGCTCGCGATGCGCTGGAGCGGGTCGGGCTCGCCGACCGCGCGAGCCATCGGCCCGCGCAGCTCTCGGGCGGGCAGCAGCAGCGGGTCGCGATTGCGCGGGCGCTCGTGGCCGGACCCGAGGTGATCTTCGCGGACGAGCCGACGGGCGCGCTCGACACGCGCAGCGCGCGCGATGTGCTCGCAATGCTGCGCGACACGACCGAGCGCGACGGCCGGACGCTGATCATGGTCACGCACGACCCGCGAGCGGCTGCCGTTGCCGACCGGGTCGTGTTCCTGGCGGACGGGCGGATCGTCGACGAGCTGCTCGAGCCGCGCGCGCACGTCGTGGCCGACCGGATGGCCGAGCTGGGGGCGTAGCGATGCCCTGGCTCCGCGGACGCGCGCTACAACTCGGCGCCGCCTCGTGCGCCGGCATGTTCGTGATGATCGCGCTCACCGCGATCGTCGCGGTGCTCGCCGGTCAGGTCATGGCGACGGCGCTCGGCGCGCCGGGCGCCGGGCGCTTTGCCGCCGCCGACGCCGTCGTGCGCGCCCACGCGACGGTGACGCTGGGTCGTGGTGACAACGCCGAGACTGTGACCGTCCGGCGCTCGGCGCTCCTGCCGCCGGCCGCAGTTAGACAGGTTGCGGGGGTGTCCGGGGTTGCCGCGGCAACCGGCGACGTCGCGTTCCCGGTCGCGGTGATCGGGCGCGACGGCTCGCCGCTGCCGTCGCGCGGTGGCGTGCCGGCATACGGGCACGGATGGCCGAGCGCGAGCCTGACGCCGTACCGGTTGACCCGGGGCCGGGCGCCGGCCGGGCAGTCCCAGATCGTGCTCGACGAGGAGCTCGCTCGCGCGGGACACGTCGCGATCGGCGACCGGGTGCGGGTCATCGCTCCGACCGGGCCGGTCGTGCTCAGGGTCGTCGGGGTCGCCGCGGCGTCGAGCGCGCAGGAGGCGCTGCGCTCGTCGGTATTCGTGACCCAGACGGAGGCGCAAGCGCTGTCGGGCCTCGGCGGCGGGTTCGATGCGATCGCGGTCCGGGCGCGGCCCGGCGTCGACGGAGGCGCGCTGCGGACCCGAATCCACGATGCGGTGGGGGGTGGGGCGCAGGTCCTCGACCACCGCCACGCGTCCGCCGCCGACGCCGGCGATCCGAGCGCGCTCAACCGGGTCGAGCTGGTCGCGGTCGTTGCGTCGAGCGGCGGAATCACGCTCGGGATCGCCGTGTTCGTCCTCGCCGGCACGGTCGCATTCGCGGCCGAGCGACGGCGGCGAGAGATCGCGCTGCTGCGCGCGGTGGGCGCGACTCCCGGTCAGGTTCGGTGGATGCTGGTCCGGGAGATCGCGCTGATCGGTCTGCTCGCGGGCGTGGCCGGGTGCCTGGCTGGAACGGCGTTGCTCGGCGTGGCGGCGGATGCGCTCCGGGCGGTCGGACTTGCGCCCGACGGGTTCGCCATCGCCCCGAACTGGATCCCGTACGCGATCGGCGGCTCGGTCGGCGTCGCGGTGGCGTTGCTGGCGACGCTGCTCGCCGCGCACCGCGCGCTAGCGGTCCGGCCCGGTGAGGCGCTCCTCGAAGCGTCCGTGCCCGCACGCCGGCTGGGCGTCGTGCGGCTGCTGCTCGGGTTGGTCGCGCTCGGCGGCGGGCTCACGCTCGTGATCGTGCTCTCCTCACAGGCGCTGGCCTTTGCAACGCTCGCGGCGTTCTGCTTCACGATCGGGGTCGCGCTGCTCGGTCCGGTCGCCCTCGGCTGGCCCGCCGCGATCGCCGGCTGGGCGCTGGCCCGACTGGGCGGCGGGTCGGGATTCCTGGCCGGGACGGCGCTGGCGAGTGGCCGCTTCCGCACCGGTGCCGTGGGTGCGGCGGTTGCGCTGGTGGTCGCGCTGGCGGGCACGCAGGTTGTCGACCTCGCGACCGCCCGCCACGCGACCGAGCGCGTCACGGCCGCGCGGGTCATTGCGCCGCAGGTGATCGTGGCCCGGGGAGGCGGTGGCCTGACGCC
>DATFDC010000027.1:0-2044 GCA_035252415.1 Solirubrobacteraceae bacterium | reverse complement strand
TCGGCGTGACCACCGAGATCGGAACCCTTTTGCGGATCAAGTCCGAGACGTTGCGCGCGCGCTGTCCGGCCTGCGGCCAGATGCACGAATGGAAAGTGGGCGACGCGGCGCCCAAACCAACGACTAGTCCCGATCATGCGTGATCCCCCCAGGAAGGTGGCCCCATATTTGTCCATGTCGCGCTCGCCGGCCCCGAGCGACTGGGGCGGCAGGCTACACCAGGACTAATGGGGGCGCAAGCAGCCGAAAGCTGGCGTTAATCAGCCGAGCCGGGTCATGCCCAGGCTCGTGAACGAGTTGGGCGTGACATCAAGCGCCTTGACCGCGAGATCGGCGAACAAGCCGGCCGGCTCGAGGTCGTCGTTGCGGTAGGCCCGACCGTCGCGACGATCGAGGATCGAGAGCGCGCCGATCGAACGGCCGGCCCGCTGGAGCGGGACGACCAGCATGGTGTAGGGCACGTAGCCGGTGCCGGCCGCGATGCGGGCGGCGAAGCGCGGGTCGGTGCGGCAGTCCGGCACGGCCTCGGCGACGCCGCTACCCACGACCTGACCGGCGATGCCGGTTCCGGGCGGGAGCCGCACACCAACGATCTCGCGGGCGCCGGCGCCCCAGGCCGACTGGTAGACGAGCTCGCCGGTGGTCTCGTCAGTGAGGCAGATCGAGGCGGCCGCGGCGCCGAACACGCCCGCCGCGGTGTGCACGACGGCTTCCATCAGGCCGCGGGAGGCGTCCGGATCGTCGATCGAAACCGCGAGCGAGACGCCGGTCTCGGTCCGCAGCGGGGCTCCGAGCGCCTTGGCAAAGGCGGCGACGGAGGCCACGCGGCGCTCGGGGATCATCTCCAGGCCGGCGGCGATGATGTTCTCCAGCTCCGGGGTGACGTCGGACGCGACGGTCGAAAGCTTGGTCGGGTCGGCATACACGGGCGGGCGGCCCGCGATCAGCGTCCACAGGGTGGCGGCGACGCTGAACACGTCGGTGCGCGCGGACACGTTGCCGCCGGCGAACACCTCGGGGGCCATGAACCGGGGGGTTCCGATGCCGACGGTGCCCTGCTGTTCGACCTCGTCGAGCAGGCGGGCGATCCCGAAGTCGACCAGGATCACTCCGCTCTCGCTCAAGATCAGGTTCTGCGGCTTGACGTCGCGGTGCACGATCTGCTGGTCGTGCACGTATTGGAGCGCCTCGCAGGTCTGGCGCGTGTACTCGATCGCCTGGTCGACCGGGAGGCCGGGGGTGCCCCGCTGCTTGATCAGCACGCCGAGGTCGATGCCGCGGACCAGGTCCATGACCAGGTACTGGCCGCTCGACACCGCGAAGTGGTCGATGATCCGGACGACGCGCGGGTGGGCGAGGGCGGACAGCAGCCTGGCCTCGGCCTCGAAGCGCTGGTCGTGGTGCGGGTTGGTGCACTGCTTGAGCGCGACCTCGGTGTCGTTCTCGATGTCGATCGCGCGGTAGACCGCGCCCATCGCGCCCGCGGAGATGGGCTCGAGGACCCGGTAGCGCCCACGCAGCGTCCGACCCAGTACCTGAGATGCCGTTCTTGGCTCGTTAACGCGATCGAGCGTCGCTACCACTCCACCTTGTTCCTGCCCCATCTGCTACCCCCTGGCAGTGTAGACCCCGCCCTAACAGTCTAGCCAGGGTGTCTAAATCTCGCAAGACATGTCCCTCCTGGCCAACCGGGGGGTTGCGGCCTGGCCTGCCGGGCCGATCCGGGCCCCGGTCAGTGGACGATCAGACCAACCACGAAGCCGAGCGCGAAGGCGAGCAGCGTGAGCGCCGCGATCAGCGCGATGAGCCGATTCGGCAGCCCGGCCAACCCGGCCGGAACCCCGCGCGGCCCAGGCTCGGCGGCAGCCTCTGGACCGGTCTGCGCGGCCGCCGCCGGCTCGTCCTCGACGACGGACGCGTGGTCACTCGGAGCCACCGGCTCGAAGCGCGGTCGCGACACCTGGCGGGTGACCCCGCCGCGCGCCCGCACGGCGGCATCGGCGGCTCCCTCGCCGGCGGGCTGCGGGGATTCGGACCCCACGGC
>DATFDC010000026.1:0-2387 GCA_035252415.1 Solirubrobacteraceae bacterium | reverse complement strand
CTCGATCACGGTGTTCGTTCCGGTGTTCCTGCAGACGACGACCGGAGCCAGCCCGACCCAGGCCGGCCTGCTGCTGATCCCGGCGATGGTCGGCATCACGCTCTCGACCAACGTGGCCGGCCGCCTCATCCAGCGCACCGGTCGCTACAAGATCTTCCCGCTAATCGGGCTGGCCATGATCTCCGCCGCGCTCGTCATTCTGGCGCTGGTGGTCGAGCATCCGTCCCGGGCCGGCACCGCCTTGGCCCTCTTGCCGTTCGGGCTGGGATTCGGGATGGTGGGGCAGGTGCTGATCATCGCGGTCCAGAACAGCGTCGATCGCCGCGAGCTCGGGCTGGCCATGGCGGTCACCGGTTTCTTCCGCGCGCTCGGTGGCGCGGTCGGCGCCGCGGCGCTCGGAGCGGTGTTCGCCGCCCACGTCGGTCAGGCGGGCGCCGGAACCCTGGCGCTGGCCCACGCCGGCCGCAGCGATGTGATCGCCGGAGTGCACGCGGTTTTCCTGGTCGCCGTGCCGCTCGCGCTGCTCGCGCTCCTCATCGTGCTGGCGATCAGGGAGGTGCCGCTGCGCGGTCCCGGCCATCCGGCAGGGCCGCCCGAGCCGCAGCGCCCCGCGTCCGAGCCCGCCAAAGCCGTGGCTGCGGCACGATAACCGTCAACCCTCAGACCGCGAAAGGCTGACGCAGACATGCCGCACATACCCGCCGGCGAGGTGCCGACCGGAAACATCAAGGGGATCGACTACGGGGCGAGCGTCTCGCTGATCCTCGATCACAGCCAGCCGGGCGAGGGGCCGCGGCTCCACCGGCACCCCTACGACGAGACCTGGGTCGTCCTCGACGGAAACCTGACCTTCCGGTCCGGCGAGGAGACCTTCAAGGCGGGGCCGGGCGACATCGTGATCGTCCCGCCCGGCGCCCCGCACAAGTTCACCAACGATGGGCCGGGCCGCTCGAACATGGTCTGCATCCACGCCAATCCGACCATGGTCACCGAGTGGCTGGAATGAGCCGCGTGCTCACGATCTTGGCGTTTCGCCGGCGCGAGGAGGGGGGAGCCCACGATCGACCGGTGCCCGCACTGCGGGGAGCCGTGCGAGGCTCGCGACCGGGTGTGCCCACACTGCGGACAAGCGAAGCACTAGAGATCGAAGGCTTAAGCCGCCTTAGACGGCCTTAGGCCGCGGATGGCGTCCTGAGCCACCGGAATTACCCAGGTCGCCCGATGTGGAGGTGGGGTGCTTAGCGCGATCGTCCTCGCATGGCACGTTCACCCCTCCCGCGAGGTCTTCCATGCTGAATCCGGTAGCTCCCTTCCGCATCGCCCTGCGCGAGCGCAATCTTCGCCTGCTCCTGGGCGGGCTGGCCACTTCGCAGGCCGGCGACTGGCTATACAACCTGGCGCTGTTGGCCTTCGTGTACGAGCGCACCCACTCGTCGATGTGGGTCGGCCTGACCACCGCCGTGCGCATCGTCCCGGAGGTCGGGCTCGGATCGCTCGGCGGCGTGCTGGCCGATCGGGTCGACCGCCGGGCGCTGATGCTCGGCTCGGACGCCGTGCGCGCGCTGACCATGGTCGCGCTCGCGCTGGTTGCCGTCGCCCACGCGCCGGTCGTGCTGGCCCCGTTGCTGGCCGGGCTGTCCACCGCCGCGGGCTCGGCCTACCCACCGTGCGTGGTGGCCATCCTGCCGCGGCTGGTCAGCGAGGAGCAGCTTCCCGCCGCCAACGCGGCGCGGGTGAGCGTGACGTTCATCTGCGTCGTGGCCGGTCCGGTGTTCGGCGCCGGGCTGCTGCTCCTCGGCTCGCCGGCGCTCGCCTTCGCGGTCAACGGCGTGACGTTCGCGCTCGGAGGCCTCGTGGTCAGCGCGCTTCCCCGGGACGCGTTCCGGCGCTCCGCGGCGGCGGCGTCCGATGAGCCGCGCGGGCTTGTGCGCGAGCTCCAGGTCGGTTGGTCGGCGCTGCGCGGGTATCGCGACGGGGTCGCGGTCGTGGGCGCCAACATCGTCGCGAGCGCCGTGTACGGAGCGATGACCGTGCTCCTGGTCCTCTTCGCCCAGCGCGCGGGCGCGGGCACGGCCGGCTACGGATATCTCCTGGCTGCCGCGGGTCTCGGTGCGGTGCTCTCCGCGGGCCTCGCCCAGCGCGCGGCCACCGGCGATCGTGCCCGGCGGGTGCTGAGCATCTCCCTCGTCGCGGTGGGTGCTCCGCTCCCGCTGGTCGCGCTCAGTGGATCGCTGCCCGCCGCGGCCGTGCTCGTGGCGGTGATCGGGGCCGGGTCGATCGTCACCGAGGTCGTCGGTGACACCTGCCTCCAGCGCGCCCTCGACCCGGCCGTGTTCGCGCGCGCCTACGGCCTGGTGGTGCCGGCATGCGTGGCCGCGATCGCCGTC
>DATFDC010000025.1:0-2637 GCA_035252415.1 Solirubrobacteraceae bacterium | reverse complement strand
GGCGCCATCGCCACCAAGGCGGCCGCGGGCCTGGCCGCCGCCGCGCTGGTCACCGCCGGCGCGGTCGAGGTCGACCAGCCGAAGGCCCCGGCGCACCATCACGCGCACAGCGCTGTCGCGTCGGTCTCCAGCCAAACGCCGGCGCCGACGAGCGCCGTGGCCCCCGCGCCCCCGGTGCACATCGTCGTGCGCCACGCCCCGGTCGTGAAGCACCCGCACAAGGCCAAGCCGGCCAAGCCGAAGACGACCACGGCGCACAAGACCGCGGCCAAGACGCCGGCCAAGCCGGCCGACCCGACCACGGGCAAGACCGACGCCAAGGCGAAGCCCAAGGTGCCGCCGGGCCGCACCCAGACCCAGACCGACGCCACCGTGCTTGCGCAGTCGACCACGCCCAGCGTGGCCGCCGCCGGAAGCGCCGGTACCGCCACGACCCCGGGCACGACGACCACCACGACGTCCGCCCCGCCCGCAAGCGCTGCGCCGCCGAGCTCCGACCCGTCGACCACCACGACGAGCACCGACCCGACGACGACCACCAACACGGATCCGACGAGCACCGACCCGGGCACGACGACGACGACCACGACGTCCACGACGTCCCCGCCGGCGCCGAGCACCGACTCCGGGGCGGACCCTGGGTCGAGCACCGGCACGCCGGAAACGTCCGGCGGCGTCGCGCCGTAGTCTCCTCGGCGTGATCGAGATCGGGGCGTTCCAAGCCGTCGACATGCGGGTCGGGCGGGTGGTGTCGGTCGATGAGTTCCCCGAGGCGCGCGTGCCGGCGTGGAAGCTCCGGATCGACTTCGGGCCGGAGATCGGGGTCAAGCGCTCCTCGGCCCAGATCACCCACTACGCGCGCGATCAGTTGCTCGACACGCTCGTCGTCTGTTGCGTGAACCTGACGCCGCGGGTGATCGCGCGCTTCACCTCCGAGGTGCTGGTGATGGGCGCCCTCGACCCCGACAAGGGCGTGGTGCTGCTCCGTCCCGATCAGGACGCCGCGATCGGCTCGCGGATCGCCTAGGGGCCCGGCTCGCCCCCGATCGTGAGCACCGCCTTCGGGGCGCCGTCGACCTTGAGCGGGTAGCTCCCGGCCTTTAGGCCGTCGATGAGCGCCTCGGCCTGCGCGTGGGCTTGCACCGTGAGGGTCGTGGTTCGGAGGCTGATCCGGTGTGGGTGACCGTTCGAGACCACGATCAACTCGACCGGCAGATGCGCCGGGATCGTGACCGTCGGCGGGGTCACCGAGCCGTCCGCGGCGATCGTGAACCGCGCCGGCACGCGCACGTTGATCGAGCCGGTGGGCGGGCCGGCGGTGGTCTTCGCGGTCGTGGGTGTGGACGCGGTCTTGGTCAGCGTGACGGTCGTCTGTGTGCCGGTCTCGCGCGTGGTTGTCGTGAGCGGCGGGGTGGTCGGTGGGGCGGTCGACGTGGTCGAGGTGGAGGCCGATTTCGAGCCGCCGCAGCCCGCCACCGCGAGCGCCCCCAAAAGAACTGCCATTCGTCTCACGTTTGCAGGATAAACGCCGATAAATGGGGCAGATCAGGATGGGATCGGCAAGGGGAAATACGGTACGGAAGCTGGTCGAGTACGACGCGCTGCGTCATCGACTGTGGATCCTCGGGCAGCGCTGCCACCACGGCGCCACCGGAACCCTGGTCGCGGCGGCTGCGTTCCTCGTTTTGGCGGCCGAGTCGGCGGTCGACCCGGACCCCGCGCCGCGCTCGGTGTTCGCGGCGGTGGCCGCGGGCGGGGCGCTGATGATGGCGCACGACTGGAAGGACCGCGCGATCTGGTTCGAGCGCGGTCGCGGCTCCCAGCTCTAGGAGCGCCCGCGTAACCTTCGCGCGTGCGCTGCGCGATCGTCCCGCCCACGCCGGTGCCCTACCGGGAGCCGCTGTTCCGCGCGCTGAGCGAGCGGCCTGACCTCGACGTGTGCGTGATCTACCAATCGTCCGGCCAGCCGAGCTGGGACGTACCGGGGGACTGGTTCCCGGCCGAGCATCCGTATCCGGCCTTGCACCTGCGAGCGTGGCAGTGGCGGCGGCCAGGGCGCACGCCGGTGGTCGCCCCACGCGGGCTCGAGCGCGCGCTGCGGCGGGCCAATCCCGACTGCGTCGTCGTGTGGGAGTACGGCGCGGCGTCGCTGCGGACCCTGGCCTGGTGCCGGCGCCACCGGCGGGCCTACGTGATCTTCACCGAGTGCACGCCGCAGATCGACTCGATGCTGCCGCGTTGGCAGCTCGAACTGCATCGCCGGCTGGCCCGGCACGTCGACGGGGTGATCGCGGCGAGTTCGGCCGCCCGCGACCGGCTGCTCGCGTTCGGCGTGCCGGCCGAGCGGATCACGGTGGCGCTCCAGGCCGCCGACGTCGAGCGGTTTCGAACCGCGGCGGCGTCCCGGGGCGACGGCTTCAAGGTGATCAGCGTCGGGCGCCTCGTCCCCGACAAGAACTTCGGGACGCTGATCCGGGCCGTGCCCGCGGACGCGGAGCTCGAGATCGTCGGGACCGGCTTCCTAAAGGACGAGCTGAGGCAACTGGCGGCTGGCCAGGCGGCGCGCGTCAGCTTCCGCGGCCACGTCTCGCCCGAGGAGCTACCCGCGCTGTACGCATCGGCTGACGTGTACGCGCT
>DATFDC010000024.1:0-3199 GCA_035252415.1 Solirubrobacteraceae bacterium | reverse complement strand
CCGATGTACTGGTTGGTCAGCGGCGGGGTGTCCGGGACGAACTCGATCCCGGAGGCGTCGCTGGAGCCCTGCGCCGCGGGGACCAGATACAGCTTGCCGGTGAAAGTGTTCCCGCTGACGACGACGCTCGCGGTACCAATCTGGCACCCGGCCGTCAGTTGCTGTGTACCAAGCAGACAGGCTGGATTGGCGTTCAGGTTGCCCAGCATGCCCGGGGCAAGCGTGGTGACGACGGTCTTGGGCGTGTCCGCGGCGTCAAACGTCAACGTCGTGGTGACGTCGGTCAGTCCGCCGGCTTGGGTGTTTGCCGGCGTGACCTTCAACGTCTCGCCGGCGGCCAGCGCGGACGCCGGCAACGCGGCGAGCGCCGCGGCTGCTACTACAAGCCCGATCAGGGCTCGCCTAGGTCGTGATGACACTTGGCAGTTACCTCCTCTAGAAACGATGTCCTTTTCGCGGGAGGCCTCCAGCCCCGACTCCCACCACGCCGGCCGTGTCATCGAGGCGTGGAGCGGACACGGAGGTCGCGCGGAGCCCATGCTAGCGGCATGTTTGGGATCCTGCGCAACCGTAGTAACCAATGAAGCTCCTGGCCTTCAGTGATTTGCACCGCGATCAGGACCGCGCCGAGCGGCTGGTCGAGCTCGCGCGAGAGGCCGACGTGGTGCTCGGCGCCGGCGACTACGCCACGATGCGGATGGGCCTGGCGGGCACGATCGAGGTGCTCAGCGCAATCGCCGCGCCGACCGTGCTCGTGCCCGGCAACGCCGAGTCCGACACCGAGCTGTGGCAGGCCTGCACCGGCTGGCCGAGCGCCCACGTGCTTCACGGGCAGGCCCTGCAGCTTAAGGGCGCGCAGTTCTTCGGGCTGGGCGGCGGCGTGCCCCCCACCCCGTTTCCGTGGAGCTTCGACCTCAGCGAGGACGAGGCGGCGGCCAAGCTCGAGAGCTGTCCCGACGGCGCCGTGCTCGTCGTGCACTCACCGCCGAAGGGCTACCTCGACGACGCCCACGGCCGCCATCTGGGCAGCCGCTCGGTCCTCGAGACGATCGAGCGCAAGCGCCCGGCGCTCGTGGTCTGCGGCCACATCCATCAGTGCTGGGGCTCGGAGGCCGTGATCGGGACCACGCCGGTCGTCAACGTGGGCCCCGAAGGGCGGTTCTTCGAGGTCTGAGACTGCGGCACGGGTGGCGCGCCGGCGCCCGCGCCGGCCAGCCGGGTCGCCAGCAACGCCAAGGCCGGGACTACGACGACCGCGACCATGGCCAGGAACCACAGCTGACCGGCGTCGGTGCCCTCGCCGAGCGCGTGGACCAGCCCGGCCAGCCAGGCCAGAGCGGTGAAGCGGTGTAGCTTGCGCCACCGCGCCGCGCCGACGCAGCGGCGGGCGTAGTAGGAGAGACCGAGGAGCGTCAGACCCCACCCGCCGACGATCCCGAGCGAGGTCCAGAACGTCTTGTAGCTCGAGACAAACGGAATCGCGATGTCGGCGATCGAGGGGTGCAGGAACTGGTCACCGAGCAGCGCGACGCCGTGCAGAACGATGGCCACGATCGTGGCCAGCGCCAGCGTGTCGTGGCTGGAGCGCAACTCGCTGGTCCTGCCCTTGAGCAGCTTGCTGCTCATCAGCAGGCCCGCCGAGACGGCCAGGCTGGCCAGCACGAGCGCGGCGAACCCGGCCGCGCGGCTGGTGATCCAGAACAGGTGAGGCGTCGGATCGGTCATGCATCCAGCTTCGGCCGGATCCGGTAGACCCGCGTAGGGAACGCGTACGAGCTTTGTAAGAGCTAGTGCTCCAGATAGCCGGTGCGCAGGCGCGACTCGCTCACGTAGGCGCGGCGGGTCTGCGCCGGCGCGGTCGCGAACGTCACATCGAATGCCCTACCGCCGCCGCGCAGAGCGGACGGGACCGCCTCGCCGCCGGTGTCGGTCGAGTCGCGGGACACGATCAGGCGCTGTGCCCCCGGCGTCAGCTTGATCCTGGTCCGGCTCCAGTCGCCGCGGGCGATCGTCCCGGCCCTGCCGTGGGCGGTCACGACGCTGGCCGAATCGAACGTGATCGAGCCGAAGTTGGCAAGCGGAAGCGCCTGACAGCTGTACTGGCTGATGCACTCGGAGGGCGCCTCGAGGATCCACTCGGCCGAGCTGACGTCGATCGCCGGGGAGTGAAGGGTCTTGCGGAACCGGTGGTGGCGGGTCAGGTTGTCGAGCTCGACGACGACTCGGTGGCCGGTCACGGTCACGTCGGCGTGCATCACGTCACCCGGCTGCACCACGAGCGAGATCGTCCTGGAGGGCGCCGGGACCAGTTCGTACCACGCGCTCGAGACCACCTTGCCGGACGCGGTGCAGTCGAGTTCGGTGCCGATCTGCTCCAGCGCGTTCGAGGTCGGGCTGTAGCCGCCCAGCCCGACCCAGGCCGACGAGTAGCTCGGCTGACCAGCGGTGCAACTGGCGGTCGGCTGGGTCCAGCTGGCCGAGATGCGATGGAACGAGACGCCGTCCTGATGCACGGCGTACCCGGCCCAGTTCGTGCTCTGGGTGGTCTGGGTCTTGGCGGCCAGGGCCGCGGGCGCGGCAGTCAGGCCCGCGGCGAGGACCAGCATCCCGATCAGCCCCCGCTTCACTTCCCTGCCGAGCCTTGCTCGCAAGCGCTACCCCTTGGCCGCCGCCAGGATCGCCGCGGCGCGTCCCTGGCAGTCGTACATCGTCATTGATGACCCGCTCGTACTTAACGTGACCTTGCGGCAAGTGCTTGCGACGACGTTCATCGCCGTTTGGCTGCCCCTCCGCGTGTCGCCGGGCGGCCCGCCACCCTGAGTGCCGTCCACGATCACCCAGCGCAGGCGGCCGGCCGCTACTTCCTGGGCGATCCAGGTCGAGCTGACCGAGCTCTCGCGGCCCGAGAAGCCGCCGAGACCGGCGACGTCAGCGTTGGAACTGACGATTGCGGCAGCCGCGCTGCTTTGACTTGAGACCCCTATGACCCCACCTCCGTGTTGCTGCGCATATCGTAACGCCGCCGTCAGCGACGCCGTGTTGGTTCCAAACCCTCCGAGGCCGCCTGTGGCGAAGCCGCCCCCCGACCGGGACGGGCCGGTATTTCCCGCCGTCGGTGGCGCAAAACCGCCGGCGCCCGGCGGCGCGAAGCCACCCGCGGTCGGTGGCGTGAAGGCGCCACTCGGGGGCGCGAATCGAC
>DATFDC010000023.1:0-16165 GCA_035252415.1 Solirubrobacteraceae bacterium | reverse complement strand
CGCCCGACCTCTTCGAGCGCGTCGTCCCCGAGGACCCGCCGACGATGGCGTTCGGCCGTGCCAAACGCTCGGACGTCGACATCACGATCCGGAGGTCGGCGCCGCCCAGCGAGGACGAGACAGTGCGCGTCGGCGAGGACGAGACGCTGCCGCTCGGCGCGGATCCGAC
The DNA here is from genome assembly GCA_035252415.1 of Solirubrobacteraceae bacterium. GTDB lineage: Bacteria > Actinomycetota > Thermoleophilia > Solirubrobacterales > Solirubrobacteraceae > Palsa-465. Next base: position 15,996 of record DATFDC010000023.1, on the reverse strand, counting down.
CGTCCGGCTCGGCGAGGACGACACCGTTCGCCTCGGCGAGGACGACACGCTCCCGCTCGACCGTTAGCCGCCGGCGCCCAGGCGGGCAAGCTCGCCGGCGATCGTGGCCACCACCATCCACTGCCGCTTGAGGACGTGGTCACCCGTGAAGCGACGCATCTCGAGGTTGGCCGCCTTCACCGCGAGATCCTTCTCCCGGTCGTTTCGAACCGCGCCCGGGCCGCGGTGGAAGGTCTCGCCATCGACCTCGACCACGAGTCCTTCGCAAGGCCAGTAGAAGTCCAGCTCGAAGCGGCCGAACGGCACGTTGGTCTCCGGCATGGGCAGGCCCGCGTCGCGGATCAGTTTCAGCAGCGCCTTCTCGCGCCTGGATCAGCTGACCGCGGTTGCCGTCGGGTCCCCCAGGATCGCCGCCAGGCGGGCCGAGCCCCGGCACGGGCGGTGGCGGGCCAGCACCTGGTCGAGCTCATGCGGGGTGAACAGCCGGCCCGCGAGACCCGCGTCGATCGCGCGCGTCAGCTGCTTCTCGGACGCGGTCGCCGAGATCTCCAGCACCGCGCGGGTCGGCGAGCTGACCCACAGCGCCTGCTCCCGCCGCACCTCCCGCCGATCGATCTTCTTGATGCGGTGCACCCGGATCCCCTCGCTCGACGCTCGGTACCGGCCTACGACTGAGACCTCGACCTAAAACGGCAGCGTGGGCAGCAGGCCCCAAATGGCCGCCGCGGTCTCGTGGCTGAGGAACGCGTGCTCACCAACGGCCAGTAGCGCCGCCTGCTCGCGGGCCAGCGGCGGCAGCTGACCGCGAACAACGGAATAAACACCTGCGAACACGATCTGCAGTCGACCCCGGTTCACCCAGCGTGCGATGACGCGCCGGGTGCAGCCATGCTCGAGCAACTGCTCGTGCGAGACGATCGTCCTCTGGACGCCGGCCAGGGCCGCCACCGCTCGATCCCGCGAGCCATCCACCTGGGTCACGACCGCACACTCGCCGCCACGCTCTGGCCCAGCGTGCGGTCGTGACCCGCATGCGTGCCTGTATCCACACTCGCCCCCGCGGCGGGGCCGAGTGTGGGGTCGTGACCCATCGGAACGGGCGGCATGCGACCCAGGATGCACCCGCCACCGGCCCCCGGCCCGGAGTTGTTGCACAGCGGCGCCTATATTTGAGCGACCCCGATGCACGCCGAAACAGACACGCCACAAACCCTCGCCGCGGGCCTCAAGCAGGTCGGGTACCTGCCCGGGGACTCGACCGCGCTCGTCTCGTTCCTGGCCATCAAGCTCGGCAAGCCGGTGCTGGTCGAGGGTCCGGCCGGCGTCGGCAAGACCGAGCTGGCCAAGGCCCTTGCAAAACACCTCAACCGAGCCCTCGTAAGACTCCAGTGCTACGAGGGCCTGGACGAGGCCAAGGCCCTGTACGAGTGGAACTACCGAAAGCAGCTCCTCCGGATTCAGACCGAATCGCAAGACGCCGGCTGGCAGGACGTCCAGGAGGACATCTTCGGCGAGGAGTTCCTGCTGCCAAGACCCCTGATGACCGCGATCGCATCCAACGAGCCGGTCGTGCTGCTGATCGACGAGATCGACAAGACCGACCAGGAGTTCGAGGCGATGCTTCTCGAGCTCCTCAGCGACTTCCAGATCTCCATCCCCGAGCTCGGCCGCATCGAGGCCAAGACGAGGCCCGTCGTCCTCCTGACCTCCAACAACACGCGCGAGCTCACCGAAGCGCTCAAGCGCCGCTGCCTCTATCTCTGGCTCGACTACCCCGACCTCGAGCACGAGCTCGCGATCGTCCGCCTCCATGCCCCCGAGCTCGACGAAACCGTCGCGCGGAAGCTGACCGAGGTCATCCACCAGGTCCGCGAGCTCGACCTCAAGAAGCCGCCCAGCATCGCCGAGTCGATCGACTGGGCGCGCACGCTGCTCCTGCTCGGCGCGAGCGACATCGACCACGACACGTTCATCGAGACCATGAGCGTGATCGTCAAGCACCGCACCGACCTGGACACGGTGGCGGCCCGGGTCGGCGTCGCGCTCCAGCAGGCCGATGCCGCCGCCTAACGCCAAAGCGATCTACGGCGGCATCCCCGAGCATCCGCCGGGCGCGCTCGACGGACAGTTGCTGGCGTTCGCCGAGGACCTCCGGAGCGAGGGGATCGCCATCGGCACGTCCGAGATCCTCGATGCCTTCGAGGCCCTCACCCACGTCGACTGGACGACCCAACAGGACTTCAAGGAAGCCCTGGCCGCGACGCTGGCCAAGTCCAACGACGACAGACGCGTGTTCGAGCTCGTGTTCGACCGCTTCTTCTTCCGCGCCACCGAGGCGCAGGCCGCGCGCAAGAACATCACCGAGTCCCCGGGGTCGAACGGGCCACAGAACAGCGACATCAACCTCGACACGCTCAGACAGCAGATCGCGGCCGCCCTGAAAGACGGCTCCGACGACGCGCTCAGAGACCTGGCCCGCCTGGCCATCGCGGCGTTCGGCCGCGGCGAGGGCTCGGGCGTCCTCGGGGTCGACGTGCAACGGATCAGACGGGCCCTCGGCCTCAGGACCGAGCCGCAGCCGGATCTGCCTGACGACGACCCAAGACATCACGGCCTGCCGAGAGATCAACTGAGGAAGTTCGAGCAACACCTACGAAGAGAGCTCGAGCGCAACCTGATCGAGCGCACCTCGAGCCTTCCGCCCAAGCGCCCGCTCAACGAACTCGAGCGCGCCCTCCCCACCGGCCCGATCCAGGACCTCGCCGCGGTTCACAAGGTGGTCGCTCAGCTAAAGAGAAGACTGGCCACCCAGGGCCACGAGCTCAAGGGCCATACCCGCCACGCCCACGTCGACTTCCGAAGGACGATGCGCGCGAGCCTCCAGACCGGCGGCGTGCCGATCGCGCTGAAGTACCGGCCGAAAAGGCCACGACGGCCAGAGATCTTCGTGCTCTGCGACGTCTCGACCAGCGTCACATCCGCATCCACGTTCTTCCTGTCCGTCCTCCACGCCCTGCACGACGCGTTCAGAAAGCTCCGCAGCTTCGTGTTCATCGAGCGGATCTCGGAGGTCACCGAGGTGTTCGAGCGAGAGCGCGACTTCCGCGCGGCATCCGAAGCGATCTCGAGAGACGCCGGCGTCGCCGACGTCTCCGGCTACACCGACTACGGCCGTGTGTGGCTCGAGTTCCTTGCCCTCATAGAAGACGAGCTTCACCCCCGCGCCACCGTGATCGTGCTCGGCGATGCCCGCACCAACGGGCGTCCACCGAGGGACGACGTGTTCGCCGCGATAACGCAGAAGGCCGGGCGCACCTTCTGGCTGAATCCCGAGCCGCGCCTTTACTGGAACTACGGCGACAGTGTGATCTCGGCGTACGAGAAGCACTGCACGGCGTTCGAGTGCTGGCGCACCGACCAACTCGAGGAGTTCGTCAAGGCGCTGACCCAACCCGTCGTCACGTAGGGCGCCGTTCCGGCTCAGCGCGGGGGTGATCAGCGCGGATCGCATGCGTGACGGGTAGGCTTCGCGCCGGTTGGAGCTCGCCGACGGCCGTTGGCAGGACCGGGACCGCCTCGAAAGACCACGCCGCGCTTCCACAGCGCCAAGCGGAGGCCGCGCGCACCACCCCAATCGGTGACCCCCTCCACTGGAGCTCGTGATGACCCCCGCACCCGACGCCGCGCCTTGGCGCGAGGCCCTCGCCGCTCACGCCCGGCCTTCATTCAAGTCCGGCTTGTTCCAGATCGCCACCTCCGCGGTGCCATACATCGCGCTCTGCGTGCTGATGTACCTGACGCTGGACGTCTCGCCTCTGATCACGGTTGCGCTCGCGGTCCCGGCCGCCGGGTTTCTGGTCCGGGTGTTCGTCGTCTTTCACGACTGCGCGCATGGGTCACTGCTTCCGTCGAGACGGGCAAACACCCGAGTCGGGACGGTCCTCGGCCTGTTCGTGCTATCGCCGTTTCGCCGCTGGCGTCACGACCATGCCGTGCACCACGCGACGTCAGGAGACCTCGACCGTCGGGGCGTGGGCGACATCCTCACCCTGACCGTCGCCGAGTATCGGGCTCGCTCGCGCCGGGCTCGCCTCGGCTACCGACTCCTCCGTCACCCCCTCGTGATGTTCGGCCTCGGGCCGGTGTTCGCGATGATCGTGGGACCGCGGATCGTGGCGCGCGGCGCACGGCCGAGGATGCGCAACAGCGTGCTCGGAACCGACGCCGCGCTGGTCATCCTCATCGGGGGGCTGTGTTGGCTGATCGGCTGGGACACCTTCCTGATCGTGTGGGCACCCGCGGCGCTGCTGGCCGGATCTGTCGGCATCTGGCTGTTCTACGTCCAACACCAATTCGAGGACGCCTACTGGCAGAGCGGCGCTGATTGGACCTATGCCGACGCCGGCATGCGTGGCAGTTCGTACCTGAAGCTGCCGAAGGTGCTGCAATTTTTCACGGGCAACATCGGCCTTCACCACGTCCACCACCTCAACGCGCGCATTCCGAACTACAACCTGCAGCGCGCGCACGATGCCAACCCGATCTTCGCCGCGGTTCCGACCCTCTCGCTCTGGGACGGCCTCCGCGCGGTCAGGTTCAAGCTCTGGGACGAGGAGGCTGGCCGGCTCGTCACCTTCGCTCAGGCCAGCCGCTCCGCCCCTCCAGCCGTCGTCGTCGCCGGCAGCTAGCCAGCGGAGCTACGAAACCGGCTCGGACGGCGCCGGCGTCGCCACCGCCTCGAGGAACAGGTTCTGCAGGCCGGCCGCGTCAGTCGAGCGGGCCTCGGCCAGCGACATGCCGCTCCCGTCGAACAGGCCGTCGGCCTCCCAGCGAGACGGATCCAGCGACACCGCGTACGGGTTGATCTTCTCGTCCTCGCCAGGCGCCGCGTCACCCAGGTTCTGAGCGGCCCGCGAGAACGCCAGCACCGCGAACGCCTCCATCAGGTCCGCGGTCGAGGCCAGCCGATCCCGCACCCCGTCGTCGTCGAAGTTGCCGCCCATGTCGACATGGCGCTGGAACATGCCCGGGAAGTTCTGCGTGGGCACGATCGCCCGCCGCCACTCCCGGTCCTCCAGTGCGTTCCACTCCCGGTACATCGCCTCCAAACGCCGAGTGATCGCCCAGATCCGCTCCAGATCCGGACGCACCGACGCCATGAAGTCCAAGTCCGCGTACTTGTCGTGGAAGAACAGCAGGCACTCGGTGCCCCAGTACAGGATGTTGTTCGCGCAGATCTTGACCGTCATGACCATCGCGTTGTGCCAGAACTCGTACTGACCCTCGTACTGGGTCAGGTTCACCCGGTACGTGTTCAGGTACAGATCGTCGAAGGCACGCGCGCGCTCGACAACGTCCTCGCCGTCCAAGAACCGACAGATCAAATCGGTCGACAGGGTGTTCGAGATCGCGATGAAGTCGGACCCCGGTGAATAGAACGGGTCAAGGAACGCGCCCGCCTCGCCGACCAGACACCACCGATCCTCCCCCGAATAGCACTGCTTGCACCCGTAGGAGAAATCGGTCACCTTCAGGAAGTCCTCGACCTGGTCGAGCCGACCGTCCAGTGACTCCCCGAGTTGCGGCTCGTGCCGGCGAATCCAGTCGAGCGCGCCATCCAGGCTCTTCATCTCGTCCCACGAATGGAAGCGCGGGTCGGCGACGATCCCGATCGAGATCGGTCCCGAGGACAGCGGGATCATCCATACCCAGTAGCCCTGGCCGCACAGGTGGTTGGTCGAGAATTTCCTCAACCCCCGCTCGGACATCCGGCCGAAGAACTCCTCGTCATCGGGATCGGCCCACGACTCGATGTCGAGCCCGCCATCGAGCCGGAACCAGGCCGAGTTCACCACGTGGCCGTTGTCCTCGAGCAGGTCGAGGTTGCGCTTCAAGATCATCGACCGTCCCGCCGCATCGACCACCCAGCGAGCCCGAACCTCACGATCCTCACCTTCGAAGGTCACGCGGATCACATGCGGGTCACCAATCGTGACCTCCTGCACGCGACAGTCTCCGAACCGGTCCACGCCCTCGGAAACCGCCTGCTCGCCCAGGTAGTTCTCGAACCGCCCGCGGTCGAGCTGGTAGCTGGGCTCGGGGAGCGGCTTGTTGATGCCGCGCTCGATCCGCTCGGCAAGCGACGTATTCCCGGCGGCCGGGAACCACCAGCGGAGGCCGAACTTGTGCAGCTCGTCCTTGTCCATGTGCTCGCGCGCGCCCACCACGTCGGCGAAGTAGTGCGCCGAGACCTCGACCGTCGACTCGCCGACCTTGAAAGCCGCCTCGGGCGCCGGGCCTTTGCGCTTCTCGGCGATGAAGACGCTCGTCTCCGGACGCGCCTTCTTGAGCTGAATCCCCAGCGTCAACCCCGCCAGGCCGCCGCCCAAGATCGCCACGTCGTAGCTGTCTGCCGGCTGCCGATCCCCCATGTTGTCTCCTTTATCCATCGCGGAAGTTCATGACTACTACGCCTGCGCGGCGACCACAGCGCCCCGCTTCTCGAGGTCCATCTCCTCGATCCCCGGCAGCGCCTCGAGCGCCTCGGCCAGCGTGATCCCGTCGTCGCTGTACAGGCCTTCCTCCTCCCAGCGCTCGGGATGCAGGCTGATCGCCAGCGGGTTGATGGGCCGGTTCTCGTCGGGTGGCTCGGGCAGGTTCCTGGCCGCCCGGTGGAAGATCCACACCGCGAGGGCCTTGACATACGGGACGTTCTTGCGCGAGATCTCGAACACCTCGTCGCCCTCCGCCGGACGCGCCATGTCGGCCTGCGCCTGGATGTACGGACCGAAGTCCCTCGACAGGACCGACACTCCCTCGAACGGCGTCGGCTCGAGCGCGTTCCAGTCGCGGAACAGCTCCTGCATCCGGGGGACCATCGCGATCAGGTCCTTGACGATCTCGTACAGCCGCTCGAGGTCCTCGGGCTTGCGCATACGCCCATGGCACCACGCGTTGCCGATTCCGGTGAAGTACACCGACGAATCGAATACGAACTTCGCGACCATCACCTGCGGATTGCCGAACAGCTGGAAGTTGTCGCGGTACAGATGCGCGGTGGTGTTGAACAGGTTCAGGTAGAACTCGTTGTAGAAGTCGCACAGCTCGGAGACGTCCTCACCGTCGAGGTCGCGCTCGATCAGTTCACAGCTGAACGTGTTCGAGAAGCCGATGAAGTCAGAGCCCGGCGAGTACAGCGCGTCGAGGAACGCCCCGGCCTCGCCGACCAGCGTCCAGCGCTGAGGCGAGTAGAACTGCGTCGACCCGTACGAGTAGTCCTGGACGCGCAGGAAGTCGAGCACGTCCGCGCGCCGGCCGTCGAGCGCCGCGTGCAACTGCGGCTCGTTGCGCTTCATCCAGTCCATCCACGCGTCGAAGCTCGAGATCTCCTCCCACGGGTGAAAGCGCGGGTCCGCGCACACGCCGATCGAGATCGGCCCTGACTCGAGCTGGATCAGCCACAGCCAGTACCCGGGCTGGATCAGATGCGAGGTCGAGTGGATCCGCAGGCCCTTCTCGGGCATCCGGCCGAGCCATTCCTCGTCGTCGGTCCAGTCCTCGAAGTCCATCCCGCCGGCCAGCCGGATCCACGCCGCGTTGCAGTGGTGCCCGGTGTCGACGCCCTCGCCGACGCCCAGCTTGCGGCGCAGGATGTTCGCGCGGCCCGAGGCGTCGACCACCCAGCGAGCGGTGGCGATGCACTCCTCGCCCTCTTGGGACATGAGGATCGTGTGCCTGTCGTCTCCGAGCGACACGTCCTGCACGCGCCAGCCGCGGAACGCGTCGGCGCCGGCCTTCCGCGCCCGCCGGAACAGCTCGTTCTCGAACCGCCCCCGGTCGATTTGATGGGTGAACGCGTCGAGGTGACCCGGGGTGCAGAACTCCACCCGCTTGGTGATGTCCGAGTTGTCGCCCGCCGGCATGAAGAACCGCAGCCCGAGCTTGCGCTGCTGGTACTTCTCGAGGTGGTCGCGCATCCCGATCATCTCGCGGTAGTAGTAGGCGCCGATCTCGACGCTCGACTCCCCGACCTTGAACGCCGCCTCGGGCGCCGGCTCGGTCCGCTTGTCGGTGACCAGCACCCGGGTCTCGGGGCGCTCACGCTTGAGCTGGATCGCGATGGACAGCCCGGCCAGTCCCCCACCGAGAATCGCCACGTCGTAATGGCCGCTGGGTGCATCGATCGGCATCAACTCCAGCATCGACGCCGAACGCTCGTCTGCCATCAGATCCTCCTCGATTGGTCCAGGTCACAAGTCGCGGCTGCACGTGCCTCGAGGCGAGTGCCGCTCGGCCGGGTGCGCCCCCGCAGCCGCAGACGAAGAGCCTTGGCCCGGCATCGACGGACGCGCCGAACCACACGTGTCGGCGTGCCCGAGCCCCGGTTACAACCCCCTCGTCGATCCACTTCCGCGCCCATCATGACGGAACGCCCCAGCGGCTGCAACTCGTCCGGGGACCGTTCACGGCCCGTTCATCGGATCAGAAGAGCTGGTTCTCGCCACCGAACACGGCGGACACCGATCCGTCGGTGAATATCTGGCGGATCGTGTCGGCGAGCAGTGAGGCGCACGACAGGACGACGACCTTGTCGGGCGCGCCGTCGCGCAGCGGGATCGTGTCGGTTACGACCACCTGCTCGAACGCCGAGTTGGCGAGCCGTTCGTAGGCCGGGCCGGAGAACACCGGGTGCGTGCAGGCCGCGAACACCCGGCGGGCGCCCTCGTCGAGGACGGTCTGACCGGCGGCGGTCAGCGTGCCCGCGGTGTCGATGATGTCGTCGAGGATCACCGCGGTCTTGCCGCGCACGTCGCCGATCACGTAGCCGACCTCGGCGACCTGCTGGGCCGGGCGCTCCTTGGTCATCAGCGCGAGCTCGGCGCCGAGCATGTCGGCGAACTTGTGGTTGAGCTTCACGCGACCGACGTCGGGGGCGACCACGACGAGGTCGTCGAGCTCGAGCCCGCGGAAGTAGTCGGCGATCACCAGCAGCGCGGTCATGTGGTCGACCGGCTTGCGGAAGAAGCCCTGGACCTGTCCGGCGTGGAGGTCGATCGTGAGCACGCGGTCCACGCCGGCGGTCTCGAGCAGCTGGGCGACCAGCCGGGCGGTGATCGGCTCGCGCAGCGCGGACTTCTTGTCCTGGCGGGAGTAGCCGTACCACGGCATGACCGCGATCACCCGGTGGGCCGAGGCGCCGACCGCGGCGTCGATCATCACCAGCAGCTCCATCATCGCGTCGTTGGCGGTGACCCCGGTCTCGGGGTTGGTGCACGTCGGCTGCACGATGAACACGTCGGCGCCGCGCACCGACTCGTCGAACCGGCAATACACCTCGCCGGCCGAGAACGTCTTCAACGTGATGTGCCCGAGCTCGATCCCGAGCTTGTGGGCGATCGCCCCGGCCAGGTCAGGATTGGCCCGCCCGGCGAACAGCATCAGCTTCTTGCCGGTGACGATCGGTAGAGATCCGGATGCAGCCCGCGCCTCGCTCGCTTCCATGGTGCTCGCGTGAGTCTATACACGCTCGCGGGGACGACTGTGACGATTTAAGCGTCCGTTCAGCCATGCCTTGACGCGCCCGCCGCATCGCGCTTACGCTGCCGCGCACCATGGCTCGTGATCCCAAGCTCGCCGGGAGCCGCCTGTTCGAAGGGCTCACCGAGGACGAGCTCCAGGTGGTGGCCGACCGGATGCGCCCGCGCAAGTTCGCTCCAGGCGAGCAGCTGTGCGCGGCCGGCGATCCCAGCGACCGGATCTGGCTGATCACCGGTGGGCTGGTCATCTGGAGCGCCGGCACCACGGCCGGCGGCGGCGAGATCGAGCTGCGCATGCGCAAGGGCGACGTGATCGGCGCCCAGGACGCGATCACGCAAACCGAGCGCACCGCCACGGTGTCGGCCAGCACGATCACCGACACGCTCGAGCTCGACGCAAGCGACCTGCTCGAGCTGGCCGGCCGCATCCCGCGCATCCTGATCAACGTGATCCAGACCCAGCGCGAGCGGCTGTTCCGGGCCAGCGCGCGCAGCGCCGCCCTGTTCAGCGCGAGCGTGCGCTCGAGCTCCACCCGGGGCGAGGAGATCGGGCTGATTGCCGGGCCGTCCCTGAAGGGCGTGATCCCAGGGCTGGTCGCGGCCGCGCGCATGGCCAGCGCCCAGCCAGTCACCGTGGCCGACCGCTCGCTGTCGTTCGCCGGTGCGCTGACCGCGTCCGACGAGCTGGCCGGCGAGCACGCCACCGTCTTGATCCCGAGCGAGTTCGACCCCGACACCGTCGGCGTCCTGCTCGACGAGGCCGACCGGGTCGTGGCGCTGGTCGGGAACGCCGAGGAGGCCGCCCGGCTCGGGAATGTCGCCCAGGCCGCCGAGGGAAGGCGCCTGGAAATCGTCCTGGTATCCGACGAGGCGCGACAGGCCAGCCAGATGTGGCCGACCGGAGCGCTCAACCTGGTCGTGCGCGAGTGCGCGCGCCAGCGCGACTTCCCGCTGGCCGACGCCGATGCGGCCTGGCTCGCTCGCCACCTGACCCGCACCAAGCTCGGCCTCGCGCTCGGCGCCGGCGGGGCCAAGGGCTACGCCCACGTCGGGGTGATCGAGGCGCTCGAGCGAGCCGGGTACACCGTCGACTTCGTGGGCGGGTCGAGCATCGGCGGCTTCGTGGCCAGCCAGCTCGCGCTCGGCTACAAGGCGCGCGAGATCGACGGCCGCTTCCGCGAGGCGTTCTCGGCCGAGAACACCGGGCAGCTGTTCAAATCCCCGCTGGTCGGAGCGGCTGGGATGGAGGTTCTGACCGGCCTGCTCAAGGAGGCGACCAAGGGCGCGTTCTTCTCCCACACCGCGATCCCGCTGGTGATCCTGGCCGTCGACCTGACCGCTCGCGCGCCGGTGGCGCAGCGCCGCGGACCGATCTGGGAGGCGCTGCTCGCGGCCCTCTCGGTGGCCGGCGTGTTCCCCACCCAGGAGCGCGACGGGCACCGGCTGATCGACGCGATCGCGCTTGTCCCGGTGCCGACCGCCGCCGTGATCGAGGACGGCGCGGACATCGTCGTGTCGGTCAACCTGCTGGGAACCGAGACGCTCGAGCGCTGGCCCGGCGTCCCCGACGAGCCCGAGGGCGAGCCGGCCAAGCCACGGCGCCGCGGGCCGCTCGACACGATCCTCGAGGCGATGGACCTCAGTCAGCTCGACACCAGCGCCCGCCACGCGGCACTCGGCGATGTCGTGATCACGCCGCGCTTCGGTCCCGCGGAGTGGCGCGACTTCCAGCAGGCCGATCTGTTCCTGGAAGCCGGCCGCGTCGCGGCGGGCGAGCAACTGGCGGCGCTGCAGGCGCTCAGCCGGCCGATCGATCTGGTCGCGGCCCGGCGTGAGGCCAGCATCGTCTAAGAGCCTCCGCGGTTAATCGGAAGTTCACCCAGCCGTCCCCGACCGCGCGTTAGGGTGATCACCTAACGGCCCGCGGGGCGACCGGGGCGCAACGATTCAAACGGAGGGCAATATGGGACCGAATGCCGTACGGCTCGTGCGGCTCCTGGGGCTTGCCGTGGCAGCTGCCGCGCTGCTCCTACTTCCGAGCAGTGCCTTCGCAAAGCACCATGCGAAGAGCCACCACCATCGCAGCCACCATACGAGGCACCACGACGGCGACCACCACGGCAACTCCGGAGGCAGCGCCGTCTACACCACGACGAATGACCCGAACGGGAACGCGGTCATCGTCTTCAAGCGCAACCGGGACGGATCGCTCACCCAGGGTCCGACCGTGCCGACCGGCGGCACCGGCATCGCCGCGCAGCCGCCGTTCACGTTCCCGATCGTCGACTCGTCGGGCTCGATGGCGCTGGCCGACGACGGCCGCCTGCTGTTCGTCGTCAACGACGGTGACAACACGATCACCTCCTTCCGGGCCGACGGCGGCGGACTGCGGCGCGTGGACCGGGTCAGCTCTGGCGGGGTCCTCCCAGTCAGCCTGACCACCCACGGGCATCTGCTCTACGTGGTCAACGAGGAGAGCAGCAACATCGCCGGCTTCTACTTCTCCGACGACGGACGTCTGTTCTCCATCCCGGGGTCCCAGCAGCTGCTCTCGCCGCTGTTCCCCTCGGGATCGGCGCCGCCAAACGCGGGTGGCGTGGCCGCGCAGATCGGCTTCAGCCCGGACGGGCGCCAACTGGTGGTCACCGAGCGCGGCGTGCCGAGCACCGTCGGCGCGATCGATACCTTCGCGGTGAATCCCAACGGCTCACTCACCCTTGAGCAGGCCGACCGGACGGCCAGCGTTGACCCGAATCCGTTCGGGTTCGCATTCACCCGCTCGGGGAACCTGCTGGTCTCGAACGTCGGACAGGTCAGCGGGGCGTTCGATTACCCGGGGGGCAGCCTGCCCATCCCGCAGATCCTCGACCCGGCGCAGTTCACCGGCTCCGCCTCGTCGTACAGCCTGTCGAGCACCGGCACGCTGACGCCGATCAGCACCGAAGTGCTCAGTGGTGGGCGCGGGGCGTGCTGGCTCGTGCTGAGCAAGGACGGCAAGTTCGCCTTCGTGACCAACACGTTGTCGACCGCGCCGATCCTTGGTCCGCCGAACGGGATCGGCACAGGCGCGGGTGGTCTCACCACCTATCGCGTGGGATCCGATGGCACGTTGACGCGCCTCGGGCAGACCGATTTGGGGCCGGGTAGCCCCACCGATCTGGCAGTGAGCTCGGACGGCAAGTTCCTGTACGTGAGTGACCCGAACGTGCCGCCTCCGCCGGCGACGAGCCACATCGACGTGTTCCGGATCAACGGGGATGGCAGCCTGACGGCGGTCACGCAAGGCGCGACCCTCCCGGTCCTGATCTCGGGCCTGGCCGCTAACTGAGCCGATCGGGCGCGGCGCCAACCGGCGCCGCGCCCGGCCGCTCACGCGGGTTGGGCGATCGCCTCCATGAACAGGTTCTCCATTCCGGCGGCCTCTGTCTGGCGCGCCTCGGCCACCGTGAGGCCCTGGCCCCCGAGCATTCCGTCGGCCTCCCAGCGGTCGGGATCCAGGCTGACCGCATAAGGATTGATCGTCTCGTCCTCGCCCGGCGCGGCGTCACCGAGGTTCTGCGCCGCCCGGTTGAACGCGAGCACGGCGTAGGCCTCGAGCAGGTCGGCATTGGCGGTCATCCGCGCCTTCAGCGCCTCGTCGTCGAAGCCGGCGATCATGTCTCGGTGCCGGTCGAACATCGCCGGGAAGGCCTGTGAGGGAACCATCGCCCGGCGCCACTCGCGCTGCTCGAGCTCGCCCCATTCGCGGTACATCGCCTCGAGCCGGGTGATGATCGCCCACATGCGCTCCACGTCGGGCCGGACCGCCGCCATGAGATCGAGGTCAGTCAGCTTGCGGTGGAAGAACAGCAGCGCCATACAGCCCCAGTAGTAGATGTTGTTGCCGCTGATCTTCACGTTCATCACGGCCGGGTTGTCCCAGAACACGTACTGGCCCTCGTACTGGGTGAGGTGGACCCGATAGGTGTTCAGGTAGTAGTCGTTGTGGGCTTCGGCCCGGCGTGCGACGTCCTCGCCGTCCAGCCCACGGCAGATCAGGTCCGCGGAGAGCGTGTTGGAGAACGCGATGAAATCCGAGCCGGGCGAGTAGAACGGGTCGAGGAACGCGCCCGCCTCGCCGACCAGGCACCAGCGGTCGCGGCCGTCGAACGCCTGCTTGCAGCCGTACGAGAAGTCCTCGACCTTGAGGAAGTCCTCGATCTGGTCGCGGCGGGCGTCGACCGACTCACCGAGTTGCGGCTCGTGCTCGCGGATCCAGTCGATCGCCTTGTCGAGCGTGTTCATCTCGTCCATCGAGTGGAAGCGCGGATCGGCCACGATCCCGATCGAGACCGCACCCGACGAGAGCGGGATCATCCACATCCAGTAGCCCTTGCCACACAGGTGGTTGGTGCTGAACTGACGCAGCCCGCGCTCGGACATGCGCCCGAAGAACTCCTCGTCGTCGGGATCAGCCCAGTCCTCGAGGTTCAGCCCGCCGGCCAGCCGGAACCAGGACGAGTTGACCACGTGCCCGTTGTCCTCGAGCAGACCGAGCTTGCGCTTGAGGATCCACGAGCGGCCGCTGGCGTCGACCAGCCAGCGCGCCCGGACCGTCGACTCCTCCCCGCCCGCCCGGGGAACGATCGTGACTCGGTGCTCGGGATCGCCGAGTTCGACGTCGGTCACCCGGGTGGCCCCGAACAGGTCGATCCCAGCCGCGAGGTTTCGCCCGCCCAGGTAGTTCTCGAACCGGCCACGGTCGAACTGCCAGCTCGGGACCGGCGCATGTGCCTTGGGCCCGCGCTCGATCCGCTCGGCGAGGCTCGAGTTGTCGCCGGCCGGGAACCAGAAGCGCAGCCCGCACTTGCGGATCTGGTCCCGTTCCATGTGTTCCATCAGGCCAAGGACCTCGCCGAAGTAATTACAGGCGATCTCCTGCGTCGACTCGCCGACCTTGAAGGCAGCCTCGGGGGCCCGCCCCATCCGTTTCTCGGCGATAAAGATGCTGGTGTCCGGACGCGCGTCCTTGAGTTGGAGGGCCAGGGTCAGCCCGGCCAGCCCGCCACCGAGAATCGCCACGTCATAGGCCCCGGCAGGATGCCTATCGTCGCTCACGTCGCCTCCTATTGGATATTGCCCCGGGAGATAGCTCGGCCAAGGCCGCTCCCCCGAGACGATCTTATTCCTGTCCGGTCACTGTGAGGAACTTTGGATCGCTCGTCACCCCCTACGACGAGATTGGAGCATTCGGCGTAGCGGCGGCCTTCGCGGCTTCGTTGCCGGCGGCCTGGCTCCCGGCCAGCGCGAGCACCTCGTCGACCGTCCACTGGTCGAACGCATGCGTGCCGTACTTGCTGGCGATGACATGCCCGTCGGAGGCGATCAGGAAGTCCCCCGGTAGCCCCAGCGAGCCGTTCTCATGCACGACCGGCGGGGCCTTCTCCTTGCGCCGGATCACCGCGCTCACGCTGTGACCCAGGCCGCGGGCGATGGCGGGCCACGCGCCCGGGTTGAGTACCGCGCGGGGCGAGCGCTCGACCCCGAACTCGGAATAGAGCTTCTTCTCGGGATCGGCAATGACCGCGAGCGGCAGCTCGGTCTGGTACTTGCGCAGCTCCTCGTCGGTCGAGTGGAACACCACGACTTCCTTGATGCCCGCCGCCGCGAGCTCGTCCTTACGCATCACCACGGACCGCAGATGCAGATTGCAGATCGGGCATCCGGCAAACCGGCGGAGCTCGAGGTGGACCATCTGCCCCGGGTCGGGGACCTCGACCGATTCACCGGAGATGGCTACGAACTGATGGGGTGTGACCGTCGCGCCGGGGGCAAGCCGCCGGGCGGGAGTCGGATCAGCCATTGAAGACCTCCATCGTTAGGAGTAGAGGCACGGAGGCGACTAGGTTCGTACGTTCGGACGCCGTTGCGCAATCTCACGTCCCCCAAGCATGCGCGTGGCGATCGTACACCTGCCGCGATGCGCTGCGGGATCAATTTGCCAGGACCGATGACGGATCGGCGATCGTGGCCCGTATTAGCGTCCTGTAAGCACGGTAATGCAATTGACGTATCGCCCTCCCAAAATCGTCACATCCGCATGTCCATGCGGTACTCTGCTGCGCCGAGAGGGGCGCAGGCCGGGCGCTAACTACATTCAACGGAGGGCTTAGATGGGAAGAGATGCCATGCGGCGCATGCGACTGGTGGGCATGTCGCTCGCCGCCATTGCCTTGCTAATACCGTGGGTGGCCGACGCTGCCTCCAAGCAGGGTCAGGGTCAGGGCCAGCAGGGACAGCAGGGGCAAAAGGCCGCCGGAGGCTGGTTCGTCACCGCGACGAACAGCCCGGCCGGCAACAAGCTGTGGGTCTACAAGCGCGGGGCAAACGGCAAGCTCACGCAGACCGGCAGCGTCTCGACCGGAGGCAAGGGCATCGCGAGCGAGCCCCCGTTTGGCTTCCCGATCGTTGACTCGTCAGG
>DATFDC010000022.1:0-12285 GCA_035252415.1 Solirubrobacteraceae bacterium | reverse complement strand
TCGGCTTCCACCAGGGTGGGGAGCGAATCGGCGCCACGGTGGTGCCCGTGTCGAGCGGGATGACCGCCCGCCAGGCCATGCTGCTGCGTGACTTCGGCGCGCACGTCCTGGTCTCGACCCCGTCCTACGCGCTGGTCATCGCGCAGGCCCTGCAGGACGCCGGCGTCGACCCGGCCGAGACCCCGCTGGAGCTCGGCCTGTTCGGCGGCGAGCCGTGGACCGAAGGGCTCAGAACCCAGATCGACCGCGCGCTGGGCATGAAGGCGATCAACTTCTACGGCCTTTCGGAGATGTGCGGACCGGGTGTGGCCACCGAGTGCCTGACCGCGCGCGACGGCCTGCACGTCAACGAGGACCACTTCCTGGTCGAGGTCATCCACCCGGAAACCGAGCAGCCGCTCCCGCCGGGCGCCACCGGCGAACTGGTGTTCACCACGCTGACCAAGGAGGCGCTGCCGCTGATCCGCTACCGGACCGGCGACCTCGGCGCGCTCACGCTGGAGCCCTGCCGCTGCGGCCGGAACACCGCCCGCCTGATCCGGCTCGGCGGACGCCGGGACGACATGATGATCATCCGCGGGGTCAACCTGTTCCCCTCGCACGTCGAACAGCTGCTGCTGAGCGTCGAGGGCGTCGCCCCGCACTGGCGCCTGGTCCTCGAGCGGACCGGCCCGATGGACGAGCTGACGCTCGAATGCGAGCCGGCGGACGCCGACGGCGATCGGGGCGAGCTGGCCAACCGGCTCGAGCAGGTGCTCAAGGAGAGCACCGGCGTGCGGATCGTCGTGGCCGTGCTCGACCCGGGCAGCGTGCCCCGCAGCGAGGGCAAGGCGGTCCGGGTGGTCGATCGCCGGCCTTAGCGGGTCGTCGATCGCCGGGCCCTAGTGGCTCCCGTTCCCGTTCCCGTTTCCGTTTCCGTTTGAGGTCCCGCCGACCTCGCCGCGCAGCGCCTGGTGGCGCACCTCGCTCGGGGTGATCCCGAACGCGCGCTTGAACACCCGCGAGAAGTGTGCGGCGTCGCAGAACCCCCACCGGAACGCGATGTCGGTCACCGACCCGCCGTTGACCCGCTGGAGGTCCTCCAGGCACCGAGCCAGCCGCTCGGCCCGCACCAGTCCGGCCACCGACTCGTCGACATCCTCGAACAGGGCGTGCAGCGCGCGCACCGACATCGCGTAGGCGCGAGCGATCGAGGCCGGCCCGACCGCCGGATCCTGCAGGTGATTACGGACGTAGCGCCGGATCTCGGCTCGCATCGCCTCGCGGGTGGCCGCCCGGCTGGTCGGGACAGCCGGCTCGACCGCCGCGCGCAGCAGCTCGAGGGCGGCGTTGGCCGCGGCCACGCCGGCCGCCGCCTCGAGCCGCGGCTGCTCGAGGACCAGCGCGTGCATGTAGCGAACCAGCAGCCGGGCCGGGCCCGAGCCGTTCAGCGGCGGCAGCGCACGCAGCTCGGCCAGGCGCGGGCACACCGCGAGCACCCGCTCGCGGGGGAAGATCAGCGTGCGCTTGTGAAACGCCTCGACGATCTCCACGTCGGTCGGCTGGTGGCCGTCCCACAGCACCACGTCGCCGGCGGTCAGGGCCAGGCTGCGTGAGCCCTCGCGCACGGTCTCGATGCCCCGGCCGACGAACTGGAAGCCGAGGATGTCCTCTCCCGGGGTGTCGGGGGCCATCACGGCGCGGCCACGATGACCCAGGAATGGCGAGGCGGCGCAGTCCACCAGCATCAGATCGCCGATCTGCCGGCGGGTTACCGCGCCGCGGAACTCGCCCGGCGTGCGGTGCGTGGCGTGCACCTCGAACGCGAGGTGGGTGTCGGCCAGGATGTCGGCCCAGGAGTCCAGGCGGCGGACTGTGCCGGCACCGGTGGCGCGCCACCGCTCCGGCTCACGGACGGCCGGGGTCGGTGCCACAGCGGTTGAGAGCGTGGGGGCCAGAGCTGTCCTCTCTCTCGCGATATCTCCCTGGTCAGACGCAGATTGTCCGATCCGCCATTGAAATCCTAGCGCCGGACCAGGGCCAGCCCGCTAGACGGCTGCGCGCTCCGAGGCCAGCGACACGAACGCGTCGAGGGCGGCCGGGTCGAGCAGCGAGTCGCGGCTGGCCACGCGCTCGGACGCCTCGCCGAGCAGGATCCGCTTGACCGGCGCCTCGAGCTTCTTCCCGGTCAGCGTGCGGGGGATGGCCGGCACCGAGACGATCGTGTCCGGGACGTGGCGCGGCGAGAGCTCTGAGCGCAACGCCCGCGCGATCCGCGCGTGCAGGTCCTCGTCGACCACCGCCCCCTCCCGCGGCACTACGAACAGCAGCAGCTCGCCTGCTCCGCCGCCGTCGTCCTCCAGGTGGACCACGAGCGCGTCGACGATCTCGGGGATGTCCTCGACCACCGCGTAGAACTCGCCGGTGCCGAGCCGGACCCCACCGCGGTTCAGCGTGGCGTCGGAGCGCCCGGTGATCACGCAGCTCCCACGCTCGGTGAACTTGATCCAGTCTCCCTGGCGCCAGACCCCCGGATAGCGATCGAAGTAGGAGCTCCGATAGCGCTCGCCGTCCGGGTCGTTCCAGAACCCGACCGGCATCGAGGGCATCGGCTGGGTGATCACCATCTCGCCGAGCTCGCCGACCGGCGCGTCGTTGCCCTCCTCGTCGTAGGCGTGGACGTCGACGGCCAGGCACCGGCCGGTGATCTCGCCCTCGTAGACCGGTTCGGCGAAGGTGCCGGAGACCAGCCCCGTGCACACGTCGGTCCCGCCCGATCCGTTGTTGAGCAGGATGTCGGGGCCGAGCTGCTCGTACACGTACTGGTATCCCTCGGCCGGGAGCGGCGAGCCCGCCGTGCACAGCATCCGGATGTCGCCCAGGTCCAGCTCGCGTCCCATCTCGAGGCCGGCCTTGCGACACGCCATCAGGTAGGCGGGGCTGACCCCCATGACCGACGGCTTGAGCTCCTCGGCCAGCCGCCACTGCTCGAGCAGGTCGGGCCAGGCCGGATCCCCGTCCAGCATCACGATCGAGGAGCGAAGGAGCAGCGCCGAGACCAGCGCGTTCCACATCATCCACGCGGTCGTCGAGAACCACAGCAGGCGCCCGCCGGGTTTGAGATCCCATTTGAGGCCGAGGTTCTTCTGGTGCTCGATCAGCTGACCGCCGTGGCCGTGGACGATTGCCTTGGGCAGGCCGGTCGTGCCCGAGGAGAACAGGATGTACAGCGGGTGGTCGACCGGGACCTGGTCGAACTCGAGCGGCGCGCTCTCGGCGGTCAGGTCCTCCCAGGACACGGCATCCGGCACCGTTGCCTCGCCAAACGGAACGTTCACCACATGCTCGAGCGTCGGCAGCTGAGCCCGGACCGCCTCCACCTCGGCGCGCCGGTCGACGTAGCGGTTGCGGTAGCCGTAGCCGCCGACCGTGAGCAGCACGCGCGGCTCGATCTGGCCGAACCGGCCGATCACGCTGCGGGCGCCGAACTCGGGCGCGCAGGTGGCCCAGATCGCGCCCAGGCTGGCCGTCGCGATGAAGGCGGCCAGCGTCTCAGGGATGTTCGGCATGTACGCCGCCACCCGATCGCCCTGTCCGACGCCCAGGCGCTGGAGCCCCGCGCGCACGCGGCCGGCCAGGTCGCGCAGCTCGTCGAAGGTCAGCTCGCGCGGCGGCCGGGTCTGGGAGCGCGCCACCACCGCGATCCGGTCGCGGTCCTCCTCGAGCCCCAGCAGGTGCTCGGCGTAGTTCAGGCGCGCGCCGGTGAACCACCGCGCCCCCGGCATGGTTGGCTTGGCGAGCACCTGCTCATACGGCGTGCTGGCGCGGATGCCGAAGAACTCCCACAGCGCGCCCCAGAACCCTTCGAGATCGGTCACCGACCAGCGGAACAGCTCGTCATAGCTCTCAACCTGCAGGCCGCGCTCGTCGCGCAGCCAGTTCATCAGCCGCCCGATCTCGGTGGTCTCACGCCAGTCGGGGCGGGGCGTCCAAAGAATGTCGCCGATCATCGAGTGGACCGGAGGATACCCGCGGCACTCGCAAGCGGCTTGTCAATGCGCGAACTACAGGCAGCCGTCGCCGTCGCTGGGAGCGCCGTGGTTGTCGGGGTCGGCGTCCCCGCCACCGCCCTGCGGGATGCAATTCCCGGTCGGCTGCAAGGTTGTCGTCGTCGTGTGCTGGGTGGTGGTCGGCGGTGGAGGCGGAGGCGGCGCCGCGTGCGTCGTGGTCGTGTGCACCGGGGGAGGCGGAGCGACGTGCGTGGTGGTGGTCGGAGGCGCGGCCGTGCTGCTCGGGACGGGCGGCACGGCGGTGGCGGACGCCTTCCGCGGAGCCGGCTTGGCGTGGTGGTGCTTCTTGGCCTTGTGCTTGTGCTTCGGCTTGGCGGCGCTGGTGGTGGTCGTGGCCGGGGTCGACTGGGTCGTCGACGTGCTGCTCGTCGCGGCCGCGCTCTGACTCGAGGTGGTGGACGAGGAGGCGCCGCATGCGCTCACGATCAATACGAGCAGTACGGCTCCGAGTGCAGTGCGTAGATGTCTCATGCTTACCTCCAAGGACGCCGCGCACCATGGGTTGCTTCCCGGGATATTCGGCTCCGCGGGTCGTGCCGGGCCTTGGCGACCGCGCCGAATTTCCCGGGATCTGAACAGCCGATGAATGCGCCGCAAACGGGCTCGATCCGGGACCGCGACGCTGCGACAATCCGCCCCATGGAGGACCACATCCGGGGCTCGGTGCTCGTCGTCGACGACGAGCCGACGATCACCGAGGTCGTAGCCCGCTACCTCAGCCGTGCCGGCTACGCCACCCGAGTGGCCGCCAATGGGCGTGAGGCGCTCGAGGCCGCGGCGACGCAGCGACCCGATCTCGTCGTGCTCGACCTCATGCTGCCCGGGATCGACGGCCTCGAGGTCATGCGCCGCCTGCGCGACCAGGATCGAGATCGGGTCGCGGTGATCCTGCTCACGGCCAAGAGCGAGGAATCCGACCGGGTGATCGGCTTGCGGCTGGGCGCCGACGACTACGTGGTCAAGCCGTTCTCGCCGGCCGAGCTGGTCGCCCGCGTCGACGCGGTGCTTCGCCGGTTTGACACCTCGCGGACCCAGGAGGCGCCGATCGAGCTGAGCGACATGACGATTGACCCGACCGCCCGGCAGGTCCACGTGCGCGGCGAGGAGGTTCAGCTCACCCACCGCGAGTTCGACGTGCTGTTGTTCCTGGCCCGCCACCCCGGCCAGGCGTTCTCGCGCAACCAGCTCATGGACGCCGTGTGGCAGTACTCGTTCTACACCGACACCTCGACCGTCACCGTGCACGTGCGCCGCCTGCGATCGAAGATCGAGGCCGATCCGGCCCGCCCGCGCCACATCCAGACCGTGTGGGGCGTCGGCTACCGCTTCCAGCCATGACCGCTCGAGGCCCCGGGGGATGGATCCGCACCCGCGCCGGATCGCTGTCGCGCCAGTTCGCTCTGGTCGTAGCCATCGTGGTCGCTCCGGTGCTGGTCGCGCTGGTCGTCGGCGACGCCCTGATGGTGGTGTCCGATCGCGGGGTCGTGGTGGTCGCGGCGATCGTCCTCGGCGCCGGCCTGATCGCGGTGCTCGCGGCCCGCATGGTGGCCGGCGGCATCATGCGCGACGTCCAGGCGATCCGCGACGGGCTCGTGGCGGTCGGCCGCGGCCGCCGCGAGGTGACGATCAAGACCGCCGCTCACGACGAGCTGGCCGAGCTCGCCGCGGCGGCGAACGCGATGATCTACCAGCTGCGCGAGGAAGAGGACGGCCGCGACCTGTCGGAGGTCGCGCGGCGCAATCTGATCGCGGCGGTCTCGCACGACCTGCGCACCCCGATCACCTCGCTGCGCCTGCTGGCCGACGCGATCGGCGACGACATCGTCGAGGACCCCGAGACACGCCGGTCCTACCTGCGCCGCATGGGCACCCACATCGACGCGCTCAGCGTGCTGATCGACGACCTGTTCGAGCTCTCGCGCCTCGAGGCCGGCGACATCAGCTGGACCCGCGAGCAGGTGCCCCTCCAGGAGCTGGTCGGCGAGACGGTCGAGGCGATGCGCGTGCAGGCCGAGGTCAAGGGCGTGGCCGTGCTCGCCGACGTCCCGGAGACCTTGAAGCCGGCCCAGGCCAACCCCGAGAAGCTCCAGCGCGTGCTGTTCAACCTGATCCAGAACGCGATCCGCCACACGCCGGCCGACGGCAGCGTGGTCGTGCGCGCCGAGTCAGTGGCGACCGGGATTGAGTTCGAGGTGGCCGACACCGGGGACGGGATCGCCCCCGAGGAGCGCGAGCGGGTGTTCACCGCGTTCTACCGCGGAGGGACGGATTCGGCCCGGACCAGCCCGGGCGCCGGTCTCGGCCTGGCCGTCTCGCGCGCGATCGTCGAGGCGCACGGCGGACGCATCTGGCTGGCCGAAGCTTCCGTCGGCACCCGGGTGCGCTTCAGCCTGCCCGCCGCGTAATTGCTAAACGTCCGGCCCCGCCTCCGGGAAGGAGCTCCCCGCCTCCAGAGTCCTTCCAGGTGATGCATCCGTCATTGGAGCGCGACCTCACTCGCCTGGCCGACGGGACGATCAAAGGGTCCCGTCGCGACCGCCTCGAACGACGGGTGGCCAATTCCCCCGAACTCCAGGCCCGCCTGAACGACCAGCGCCGCGCGATCGCCGCGACGCGGTCTCTGGCCGAGCTCGAGCGGGCGCCGGTTGCGCTGCACAGGCAGTACCGGGAGCTGGTCACCCGCCGGCGCCGCCGGGCCCCGGCCATCGCCCTAGGCCTTGCCGGCTCGGCCGGTGCGCTCGCTTGCGCGATCGCCGGACTGGGTGGCGGGCAGGCCGCCCTCACGGTGGCGCAGGCGGCGACGATCGCGGTCCGGCCCGCCACCACGATCGTGGCCGAGCCCGCGTCCGACGACCACGTCGCGCTGCCCGGCGTGCAGGCCGAGGGCATGCCGTTCCCCTACTGGGAGGACCGCTTCGGCTGGCACGCCACCGGGGAGCGCACCGATCGCATCGACGGGCATGCGCTCACCACGGTGTTCTACCGGCGAGGCGGCGAGCGGATCGCCTACACGATCGTCTCGGGCAACGCGCTCCCACCGGTGGCGGCGGCGCACACGACGGTCCGCGGCGGCACCGTGCTGGCCGGCTCGTGGAGCGGTGGCCGTCCTGTCGTCACCTGGCTGCGGCGCGGGCACACCTGCGTGCTCTCTGGCGGCCCCGGTGTGTCATTCGCCGCGCTCACGCAGCTCGCCGGATGGCGCAGCCATGGCGAGATCCCGTTCTAGCGCGGCTAGGGAACCAGGACGATCTTCCCGCGGGTGTGCCGGCGCTCGAGCTCGCGGTACGCGTCGCGCACCTCATCGAGCGGGTAAACGCGGGCGACCGGCAGCTCGAGCCGGCCGCTGTCGAGCAGCTCGATCAGCTCGGCCAGCACCTCGGCGTTGGCCGCGGCAGCCGTGCCCTCGGTCTTGACCCCGTACTGCTCCGCGGCCGCCCAGTCGATGATCGTGTCGACCCGTTCGGGGGCCACGCCGAGCTCCTCGATCGCCAGCGCCACGTACCCGCCGCCGAACGTGTCGATGAGCGCGTCGACGTGGTCGTCGGTCACCTCCCGGATGCGCCCGGCCACCCCGTCCCCGTATGACACCGGGATCGCGCCGTGCTCGAGCAGCCACTGGTGGTTGGACTCGCCGGCCAGCCCGATGACGGTGGCGCCGGCCAGCCGGGCGAGCTGGATGGTCAGCGAGCCCACGCCGCCGGCCGCACCCGACACGACGACCGTATCGCCCGGGCCCGCGCCGACCGCGCGCACCGCGGCATATGCGGTCGTGCCGGCCACGAACAGTGATCCGGCGACCTCCCAGGGCACGCCGGGCGGCTTGCCGGTCAGCTGATCGGCGGGGACCACGACGAGCTCGGCATGGCTGGCCCGTTGATCGGTCCATCCGAGCACCTCGTCCCCGATCGAAAACCCTTCGACCTCCGGTCCGACCTCCTCGACCACCCCGGCCAGGTCGCTGCCCTGCCCGGAGGGGAATGTGGCCGGCCAGCGCTCGTGCATGAGCCCTCTGCGGATCGACGCCTCGCCCGGGTTGATCCCGGCCGCCTTGACCCGAACCAAGACCTCACCACGCCCCGCCACCGGGCGCTCCACCTCCACGACGCTCAGGACGTCGATGTCGCCGTAATCGTCGAAGCGGACAGCGCGGGGCACCGCGCAGTTCTATCAGTCGCTCAAACCAGCAGCGAGATCGTGCCGCCGGGGGGCGCCTCGGTCGGGAGCGGCCGCGCGTTGCTGGCGTAGGTCGCGGTCGCCGCCGCCTCGAAGGTCTGCGGCGCCGGGTCCGGCGTGCCCTCATCCGGCCGGCGGCCACGATCGAGCGCCCGGTCGACCGTCCGCGCCAGCGCGTCGTCGTCGAGCGGGAGTTGCCCGCTGTACATCCGCGCCCGCTGGATCTGGGCCCCGATGAACGTCCCGATCGACTCGCGCGAGACGCCGTGCTGCTCGGCCAGCCCGGCGAGCGACTGGCCGTGCTTCAGCGCGCTCTGCAGATCCTCCGCGCTCATCCCCAGGTGCTCGGCGATGCCGGCCAGCGTGCTCTCGCCGCCGGTCGGCGCCGGCAGGCTGGCCATGGCAGCGGCGAGTGAGCCGCTGGCTGAGGGGAGGCTGGAAGTGAAGGCGCTCGTCGAAGGCACGTCCACGCAAGGGTCGAGGGAACCCGGCACCCCAGATGATCGGCAGCCGGGCCGGAGTCTTCAGCCCTCGCCGAGCGGAGGCTTGGCCAGCACCACCGACGTCTCGATCTGGCGCGGAGGAATGCTCCAGTAGCGGCGAAGCAGATCCGCCGTCCGATCGGGCGCCACCAGCTCGAACCCGTGCCGGCCGTAGAAGCGGATCGCCCATTCGGCCGCCGCCCACGTTCCCACCAGCACCTGCCTTTTGCTCCGGCCCATCAGGTGCTCGAGCAGCGCCCCGCCGATACCGGATCCCTGCCGGTCCGGAACCACGTACGCGTGGCGGATCAACTCGACGTCCCCCACCGGCTGGATGCCCATCACCCCCACGAGCTCGCCCTCGATCTCAGAGCCCCAGAACGCGACCCCGGACGCGATCGCCTCGTCGAGCTCCGAGGGCGGGAAGTACGGCTCGTGCCAGCGGTCGGGCGGGATCACGCCCCGGTACGCCTCGGCGGCCTGGTTGATCACGCCCAGGATCGCATCGAACTCGTCCTCACGGCAGCGACGGATGACCATACGCGCCCGGATATTCTCGAACTCGCG
The DNA here is from genome assembly GCA_035252415.1 of Solirubrobacteraceae bacterium. Taxonomy (GTDB): domain Bacteria; phylum Actinomycetota; class Thermoleophilia; order Solirubrobacterales; family Solirubrobacteraceae; genus Palsa-465. The sequence goes on along the minus strand of DATFDC010000022.1, from coordinate 3,014 downwards.
CCCCATGAACACGCTCGCCCGCAGCCGGACCGACAACGAGTGCGTTCCCGAGAACGCGCTGGTCGATCCCGAAGAGATCGCGCGCTTCTACGACCGCTGCAGCGACCTGATGCGCGAGCTGCTCGACGGCCTGGCCCAGGCGCCGGACGAGCCCCGCCCGTTCCCGGAGATCGAAGACGCGATCGGCTGGCCGCGCCGCCGGATCGCCTCGGTGCTGGGCGGGGTGTGCCACCTGCGGCGGATGGAGTTCGGCGGACGCCGGCCCTATCACTTCAACGATCCCCGGGCCGCCGTCTCGAACCGCTGGGAGATCTGGATGGACGCCGCACAGGCGCAGATCGTCCGGGCCGAGCGCGCAAGCGTCCAGTAGGCGCGAACTACCCACCCGTAGGGTTGCAGTTAGACCCCGTGGCTGCCGATACTCGCATCAGCCATGTCGTTCTTCCGTCGCCTGCGCACGAAATCCCTCACCCCCGGTCGCTACCTGACCGACGGGCGCGGCCTGTTCCGCGTGCTGTCGCGCTTCGACGACGGCCGCTCGCTGCTGATCGTGATCGAGCACTGCATCTCGCTCGAGACCTACGCGCTGGCCAAGCTCGAACTCGAGGCGCTCGGGTTCCGCGGCGTGGGCAAGAACAGCCCGCTGCTTCAGGCCGCCTGAACGACGTCGATCTCACGCCCGCGCTCGTGTCCGGCGTCGAGCGGCTGTCCCGCGAACTGTCCGCCGGCGCAGTCCGCGCAGCGCACCGCGCGCCGCGGGTTGCGGATGCCGGCCAGCCCGAGCAGCCCGCCGAGCGCCACCAGCGAGGCCGAAATCCCGATTCCCACGTGGAAGGCATGCACGGACGCTGACTGGACCGCGGAAGCCACCTCCGGCCCCGCCGCCGACTCCGGCACCCGGGCGAGCGTCTGCTGGCGCGCGTGCGCCACCGCGCTACGCGCCGCCGGCGACAGCGATACCCCAGCCAGACGCTGATCGAGCCTCGCTCCGAACTGGGCCGAGATCACCGCGCCCACCGCCGCGATGGCGACCAGTCCGGCCACGCGCGCGATCGCGTTGTTGACCCCTGAGGCGATGCCGGCGTTTGCCTCATCGGCGTCCGACAGGACCGCGGCGGTGAGCGGCGCCACCGTGCTGGCCAGGCCGAGCGAGAACACGATCAGGGCCGGCAGCAGGTCACGCACGTAATCCACGTGCGCGCCGAGGCGCAACATCAGCGCGAGCCCCGCCGCCGCCAGCAGCGGCCCGAGGCCCATGAACAGACGCGGTCCGAAGCGGTCCGCCAGCGCGCCCATCCGCTTGGAGAGCAGGAACATCACGATCGTCGAGGGCATGAGGGCGAAGCCGGCATCAAGGGCGCTGTAGCCCGCCACCTCCTGCAGGTACAGGACGAGCAGGAAGAACGTGATGCCGAGCCCGCCGTACATGGCAAACGTCTCGATGTTCCCGATCGCGAAGTTGCGCCCCTTGAACAGCTCCAGCGGAAGCATCGGCGCCGGCGTGTGCCGCTCCCACGCCAGGAACCCCGCGAGCAGGACGAACCCGCCGAGACCCGCGCCCCACACCTCGGGGCTGCTCCAGCCGACCACCGGCTGCCGGATCAGGGCGAGCACCGGACCGGCCAGGCCGAAGAACGTGAGCCCGGCGCCGACCCAATCGATGCGGGCATGCCGAGCCGCGCCAGACCGCGCCGGCACGGCAACCCCGACCAGCACGAGCGTGGCCACGACGAACGGGGCGTTGATCGCGAAGATCAGCCGCCACGACACGGAATCCACCAACCAGCCGCCGGCCAGCGGACCGATCACGGTGGCGATTCCCGCCCACGCGGTCCAGGTGCCGATCGCCCCGCCACGTTCCTCGCGGCCGAACACGGCGACGATCACCGCCAGCGAACTCGGCATGAGCAACGCGCCAAACGCGCCCTGGAGAGCCCGGCAGACGATCAGGAATGTAATGCTCGGGGCGATCGCGCACAGCAGCGACACCACGCCGAAGCCGCCCACTCCGATCGAGAACACCCGCCGCTCGCCGAACAGATCCCCGAACGAGCCCCCGACCAGGATCAGCGACCCGAGCGCGAGCAGGTAGGCGTTGGACACCCACTGCTGGCCGGCCAGCCCGCCCCCCAGGTCGGCGCGAATCGCGGGCAGCGCGACGTTGACCGCCGTGGCGTCGAGCCCGGCCACGAACGATCCCATGATCGCGGCCAGGAGAGACAGTTTCTTGTGGCGATCGCACACAGCCCGCGCTATCCCGGCGAGAACAACTCCGGAGTCAGCTCGTCGAGTGAGCCGAGCACCGCTGCGGCCAGTCCCACGGCGTCCGGCGCCGGGGGGAATTCCCGGTTGGGCAGCGCGACCACGAGCATCCCGGCGGCCGCCGCGGAACGCAGGCCGTTGGTCGAGTCCTCGACCGCGGCCGAGCGCGCCGGATCCACGTCCAGTCGGCGGGCTGCCTCCAGATACATGTCCGGCGCCGGCTTCCCGCGCGCGACCTCCTCGCCGGACACCGTCGCGCCGAACACACCCGCCAATCCACTGCCCGCGAGCACCGCGTCGATCACCTCGCGGTTGGCCGAGGACGCCAGCCCGACCGGCCAGCGCGCCGCGATCCGCCTGACCGCGTCGACCGCCCCCGGCAGCAGCGGCAAATCCCTCGAGTAGCCGGCCAGCAGTCGCGCCACCACCCGGTCTGAGATCTCCTCGGGCTCCAACGACACTCCGAGCTCATCGCGCACATAGCGCGACCACTCGGGCGCGCTCATCCCCATCATCGCGCGCGTCGCCTCGTCCTTCCAGCGGCCGCCGTTCTCGGCCACCACGGCGCGCCGGGCCGCGTCCCACGCTCCCTCGGAGTCGACCAGCACGCCGTCCTGGTCGAACAGCACCGCCTCGGGCACGTAGATTGTCGGACTCATGTTCGACCACGTCACGATACGCGTCACCGACCGCGCGGCCTCGGAGCGCTTCTACAACACGGTGCTCCAGACGCTGGGCATCGACGAGAGCTA